>CAZYHO010000017.1:0-24119 GCA_964647495.1 uncultured Akkermansia sp.
GCGGCGGCGAGCAGCGGTGTTTCGGGCGGGTTGTAAATCATGTCGTAGACGCAGTGGCGCGGTTCGATGCACGCGGGATCGAGCAGGGGAGGGTCATCCGGTTTCATGCCGACGGACGTCGCGTTGATGACCAGGTCGACGTCGCGCAGGTCGGGTTCCGCGAGCAGGTGGACGCGACCGGCCGGGTAAAACGCGGACAACTCGCGGGCGAGCGACTCGATTTTCGCGCGTGTGCGGTTGACGAGGGCGAGGCACGGACAGCCGGCCAGGGCGCACTGGATGGCGGCGGCGCGGCCGGCGCCACCGCCGGCGCCGAGGATGAGCACGCGCTGGCCGGGGAGCGGCCGGCCGAATTCTTCCTCCAGCGCGAGCCGGAGGCCCGGGCCATCGGTGTTGTGGCCGAGGATGCGGCCGTCGCGGAAGTGGAGTGTGTTCACCGCGCCGAGGCGGCGCGCGAGCGGGTCGAGTTCGTCGGCGATTTCCAGGGCGGCGAGCTTGTGCGGGATCGTGCAGTTGACGCCCACGAGGCCGGCGGCCTGACAGGCGCGGACGGCTTCGTCGAATTCTTCGGGCCTGACATGGAGGCGCACGTATTGCGCGTGGATGCCGCGGCTGAGGAGCGCCGGGTTGTGCATCTGGGGCGAGCGCGAGTGCGCCACCGGATCGCCAAAGACAGCGACGCGCCCCGGTGGCGAAAGCCGCAGCAAATCGGGGATCTGCGCCACGGTGTAGACAGGCCAGGACATCGGGGGCAGGGGCAGCGGGCTTCTCCGGGCTTCTGTGGGCTTCAGCGTTCGGTTTTCGCGTCTGGCGTTTCTGCCGCGGTCGCCTTCAGCCCGGACTTCGTCGTCAATGCGTACACCGGCACGCCACGCGCCTCGATGGCCGCGCGGCCTCCTTCCTCGCGGTCCACGAGCGCCACCACGAAGGCGACCTTGCCGCCTTCTTTTTCCACGGCATCGATCGCCTGAAGCGTGGAGCCGCCGGTCGTGATCACGTCGTCCACCACCACGACCGTCATGCCGGGCGCAAAATTCCCCTCGATCAGCCGCCCGAGCCCGTGCCCCTTGGGCGATTTCCGCACGGCGAACGCGTGCAGCGGACCGCCCGCACCCTCGCGCCCCGAAGCGACGGCCACAGCCAGGGCCACTGGATCCGCTCCCATCGTGAGACCGCCGACCGCTTCCACTGTCACCCCTCTTTCCGCCGCCGCGCGCCGGATCAAGTCCCATCCCAACTCGCCGATCCATCGCGCTCCCACGGCGTCCATCGTCGTCACCCGGCAATCGACGTAAAAGTCGCTTTTCGCGCCGGAAGCCAGGGTGAACTCGCCGAGGCGCACCGATTTGCGGCGCAGCAGGCTGACCAAGGCGGCGTGGGTCGAGTCGGATTCGCTCATGCCGGCAGTGTGCGCACGCTCTCCGTTCCGGCGATGAAAATTTCCTCTGCGACGCTTGCGGGCGCTTGAGATTATGCTACGTGCTCCCTCGCGCCGGTCGATCCGGCCGGCTCATTGCCCCGTGGTGTAAAGGTAGCACAAGGGATTTTGGTTCCTTTAGTCTTGGTTCGAATCCAGGCGGGGTAGCGCTGCTTGAAATCATGGGAATGATCGAATGATGGTGCGGGCTTTCAGCCCTTTTATATTGTGTGGCGGCCATTCCTGGGGCGATGCCCCAGGCTGGTATAGGGCCGGGCCGTTGGCCCTGGGGGGCGCACACGCCATTGCGCACTTGGCTCCGCGTTCCGCCTGAAGGCGGGACGCCAACTCAATGGTTTCCGCACGAGCGCGTTGGAGTCCCGGCGGCAAGCCGGAACCTCAGGCCGAGCCGCGGAGCCGTGTGCGGAAAATCGTTGCGCACCGCCCTTGTCCCGGGCCGACGATTCCGCCTTCCCGGCGGGACGCCAACAGGGTTCGCACAGGATCCGGTTGAAGATTGGTGGTCAGAAGTCAGGGGACAGGGCTCATGATCGGGGACGGAAAGTGGATGGTGGGTCGTGGCTCGATGAGCCGGAGTCCTGTGACGATTTTCCGCCTTATGGCCAATACAGTTCAATTAACCGCCAATGAACGCGAATGAGGAGAATCTGCTACATACTGCAATTTGGAACATTATACGCATTGCCGCGCGCCGCTCCCCGATCGTCGGCAACCTGGATGGAATCGCTCTGACTGTACTAAAGAACAGTAGACGGCCTGCTGTCGCGCCTGGCGATGAGTGGCCGAGGCCGCCGATCCTGAACGCGCCACGGGCTTTTGCGCGGCCGCGCCGGTTTTTTCGCCGAAGTCCGGCATCATGGGCCAGGGGAGGGGGGATCGATTTTGCGCCTGCGTGTCCTTGACGCTTTGTGGTTGCGGGGGCGATGGCCATCATGCACCATCGCCGCTCCCGTCATCACCCCCTTTATGTTGCTGGCCTCATTGTTTTCCGACCATGGCATCGAATTTTCGCTCGGCTGCGCTGTGGCGGGGCTGGCAGTGGCGGGCGTGCTGATCAAATTGGTACTGGGCGCTTCGGCGGGGAATGACAAAATGCGGGAGATCGCGGCGGCGGTGCAGGCCGGAGCGCGGGCATACTTGAACCGCCAGGTGCGCACGATTTCGGTGATCGCGGTGGTGGTGATGGGCCTGGTTTTCTGGGCGAAGGGGGTGCCGGCGGCGGTCGGGTTTGCGCTGGGCGCGGTGTGTTCGCTGGCGGCGGGCTACATCGGCATGATGATCGCGGTGCGGGCGAATGTGCGCACGACGCAGGCGGCCTCGGTGGGGGCGCATCCGGCGCTCAAGATCGCCTTCAACGGCGGGGCGGTGACCGGCCTGCTTGTGGTGGCGCTCGGGCTGCTGTCGGTCGGTGTCTTTTACCTCGTGATGCGCGGCCTGCCCGGAGACCCGGAGGTGGTGGGCAAGCGGGCGATCGATTCGCTGATCGGTCTGGCGCTCGGCAGCTCGCTCATTTCGGTTTTCGCGCGGCTGGGCGGCGGCATTTACACGAAGGCAGCGGATGTGGGGGCGGACCTGGTCGGCAAGATCGAGCTGCATCTGAAGGAGGATGATCCGCGCAATCCGGCCACGATTGCCGACAACGTGGGCGACAACGTGGGCGACTGCGCCGGCATGGCGGCCGACGTGTTCGAGACGTACGCCGTGAGCCTGATCGGCTGCGTGCTGGTCGCCTTTCTGACGGTGGACGAGTCGGCGAAGCAGGTGGCATTGGTGTATCCGTTTGTGTTGTGCGGGCTGGCGATTCTCGCGTCGATTCTCGGGATTCTCTTCGTGAACGCGGTCCGGATGAAACCGACGGCGGCGCTGGTGGGCGGCGTGGGGGTGGCCGGGCTGATATCGGCGGTGCTTTTCTGGGTGGCCACGCATCGGCTGTTCCCGGAGGGGATCAAGATGTCCAAGGGCGAAGTTTTTCCCGCGAGCGCGCTCTTCTGGTCCTCGCTGGTGGGCATCGGGCTCACGTTCCTGGTCGTCTGGATCACGAATTATTACACATCGACCGCACACCGGCCGGTTCGGCGGATTGCGCTGGCGTCGGAGACCGGACATGCGACGAACATCATAGCGGGCCTGTCCGTCGGCCATCATGCCACCCTCCTTCCGGTGCTTGCCATCGTGGCGGGGATCTGGGCGACCTCGACGCTGGCCGGGTTGCTCGGCGTCGCGATCGCCGTCGTCGCGATGCTCAGCCTCTCGGGCATCATCATCTCGCTCGACGCCTTCGGGCCGATCACCGATAACGCGGGCGGCATCGCCGTGATGTCCGGCCTGCCGGAGGAGGTGCGCAAGGTCACCGATGAACTCGACGCGGTGGGCAATACGATGAAGGCGGTCACCAAGGGATACGCCATCGCCTCGGCCGGCCTCGCTGCCATGGTCCTCTTCGGCTCGTACGTCGAGGACCTCAAAGTCCTGTTCCCCGGGCAGGCGATCCCCTTCGATTTGACCAATCCGCTCGTGATCATCGGGCTGTTCATCGGCGGGCTGCTCCCGTTCATCTTCACCGCCTATTCGATGGACGCGGTGGGAGTGACGGCCGGCGCGGTCGTCCGCGAGGTGCGCCGCCAGTTGGAGGCCAAACCCGGCATCCTGGAGGGAACAGACACGCCGGAGTATGGCGTGTGCGTCGACATCGTGACCAAAGCGGCGCTCCGCCAGATGATCATGCCCGCCCTGCTGCCGATCGTCTTCGTCATCGGCGCCGCCTTTCTCGGGAAGGAGGCGCTCGGCGGCGTGCTCATCGGCACCATCGTGACGGGCCTGTTCGTCGGCATCGCCATGACCAGCGCGGGCGGCGCATGGGACAACGCGAAAAAATACATCGAGGACGGCTGGCACGGCGGCAAGAATTCCCCGGCGCACGAAGCCGCCGTCACGGGAGACACCGTGGGTGATCCGTACAAGGACACTGCGGGGCCCGCCGTCAATCCGATGATCAAGGTCGTCAATATCGTCGCCATCCTCCTCATCCCCGTTTTCTTCGCCTAGGCAGGCGGGAAGTATTATGGATACATTGCGAAAACTTTGCGCACAAAATTCACCCGGGTATTGACAAGAACGCCGGATTGTGGATCAATTCGCGACAATCGGTGGCCGCGGCCGTTTCCGCGGATGAAAAAACTTTCCCGAACACTCTTGGGCGACCTGACGGCGCAAGCCGGTTTGGTCGTTCGGACCCCCGCTGCCGGACTGGGAGGGCCGGCAGCGGGGTGTTTTTTTTGGGGAGGGAAGAGTGGTTCGCACGATGCTTCGCGCTGCCGCATGAAGGTCAATTCGGTTCAATTTACCGCGAAGGAACGCCAATGAACGCGAATGAGGAGAATCTGCCACGCGCAAGGCACAAAGGGTCTGTCCCCACTCCTGCCGCAGGGCCAACGGCCCGGTTATATTTCAGCCTGGGGCATCGCCCCGGGATTTGGATCCCCCCGATCGATAAGGGCTGAAAGCCCGGTCCATCCTCGATCGAGCGGCTGTCACGGCAATCTTCGTGATCGACACGCCCGGCCCATGTCCTCCTCTGGATCGATGATTGAACAGGGCGAGCTTTCAGCCCTTTCCTGGTGGTGTGGCGTCATTCCTGGGGCGATGCCCCAGGCTGGTATGGGGCCGGGCCGTTGGCCCTCGGGGTGCGCACACGTATTTCCGCATGAGGCTCCGCGTTCCGCCTGAAGGCGGGACTCCGACGCAACGTCTGTGGCGCACAGGTTTTCAGTTGTGTTGGAGTACCGGCTTCAGCCGGGCGCGAAGCATGGTGCGAAAGAGTGTTCCGCATGAGGCTCCGCGTTCCGCCTGAAGGCGGGACTCCGACGCAACGTCGTTTCGCACAGGTTTTCAGTTGGAGTACCGGCTTCAGCCGGGCGCGAAGCTTGGGGCGGCAGTTCGGTCCATGGTGTTGAGGCTGGACGTGTGGCGATTCCCGCTGCTCTGTGCGAGCCATCATGTGCGATCGTCTGCGGTTTTTGGTTTTGTGCGCGGGGGTCCTCGGGCTGGGAGCGGGCTGCGCGCGGCCTCCTGGCGCGGCGCCTGAGGCGCTGCCGGTGGCCGATGCGGCGCGTGTGCCTCGCGCGGAGATGGTGCATGTGAGCGAGGACGCGGCGTTTGTGGGGACGGACATGGACGATGTGGCGCGGTACCTGGCCGGGCTGCCGGGACCTCGGGGATCCGGGTTGACGCAGTTCCGGGAACGGCCCGAATGGGAGGCGCATACGCGCAACCTGAACGACCTGTGGCGGCGCTTCGACACGCTGAGGCGCTGGCCGATTCAATCCTGGGGCGGCCGCGAAATGGGCGGACTGCGCTCGGCGGGCACGGTGTTCTATCCGTTCAGCGGGCCGGACTTCCTGTATGCAGACACGTTTTTCCCGGGCGCGAAGAACTATGTGCTCTGCGGGCTGGAGTCCGCGGAACCGATGCCGCCGCCGGGGGCGCTGAGCGAGGCGCAGCGGGCGGAGGCCCTGGCCGCGCTGAACACGGCGCTGACGAGTTCGCTGAGTTATTCGTTCTTCATCACGAAGGACATGAAGACCGACCTGAAGCGCAGCGAGCTGAAGGGTGTGCTGCCGGTCATGCTGGTTTTTCTCGCGCGGGGCGGGCACACGATCCATTCGGTCGAGGCGGTGTCGCTGGACGCCGGCGGACAGATCGCGGCCAGGGGAGCGGGCTCTCCCGGATTCCGGATCCGGTTCGGTGCCGGACGCACGCTGTATTATTTCACCACCGACCTCTCGAACGGTTCGTTCAGCGACCAGTCGCGATTCGCCCGGTTCGTGCGCGGTCTCGGCCCGTGTGTCGCGTTCACCAAGAGCGCGAGCTACCTGATGCACGAAGAGTATTTCTCGAATGTGCGGAAGTTCATTCTCGGCTGGTGTGCGGCGGTGCTGCAGGACGATTCGGGCATCCCGTACCGGCATTTCTCCACGGATGCCTGGGACGTGCGCCTCTACGGCCGGTACAGCGGGGTGCTCGGGATTTTCTCGAAGTACCACCAGCCGGATCTGGCCGCGGCGGAGGCCCGGGGTGTCGATCCGCTCGGGTTCGGCATCGGATACAAGCACAACGAAGGACAATCCGTGATGATCCTTGCCCGGAGGCGCTGATTCCGTTAGGCAATGGTTGTCGGTTTTTCTCCACGTCCCCGCTTCCCCGCCGCCATGGAATCCCACGAAGTACTCCGCGAAGCCTTCCAGCAAACCAGCCCCAAGGAAATCGCCGCCGAAATGGGGCTTTCGCTCTCGCTTGTCTACAAGTGGTCGCAGCCTGGTGGAAGCAAGGGAAGCGGCGTGGAGAATCCGCTCGACCGGGTGGCGCAGTTGGTCAGGCTGACGAAGAACGCGCACCTGGTCGAATGGCTCTGCCACCAGGCCGGCGGGTACTTTGTGCGCAATCCGCGCCACAAGGACGATCCGAAGCACCAGGACGTCTTCCCGGCTACGAACGCGATCATCCAGCAATTTGCGGATCTTCTGGAATCGATCACGAACGCCGCCGCGGACCACACCATCACGAAGGCCGAGTCACAACGGATCCGGCGGCAGTGGAACGAACTCAAGGCGTTTGCCGAAGGTTTTGTCCGCTGTTGCGAGGAAGGCAACTTTGAGCGCCTTCCGCCCGCGCCCGTGTGGCGTGAGTGAGGGATTGGAAGGACAAAAGGGACCGAAGGGACCAGAGAGACCGGAAGTTCTCTCTGACCTCTGACTACTGATCTCTGATCTCTGACTGCTGCCCCACCCGCCACTCTTGCCAGCAGCGGCGGAAGCCGGGGGCGAAGTCTTGAGGGCGAACGGTGAGCCAGGCGTCAATTTCGGCGGGGGGAAACGCGGTGACGGCCTCGATTTCCGCGGCCGGGAACCGGAGGCGGCGCGGATCGGCGGTGACGGTGAAGAGTTCGACGAACTCCCAGGCGGTTTCCGGGCCGGCGGCGAAACGTGCGACGCGCTGAGGCGGGCTGGCGGTGCGGGCCAGGCCCAGTTCCTCGCCCAGTTCGCGGATGGCGCAGTCGGCGTAGGACTCGCCGACGTCGAGGTGGCCGGCGGCGCTGCTGTCCCAGAGGCCGGGGCATGTGTCTTTGAGGTGCGATCGTTTTTGCAGGACGAGATCGCCCTGCGGGGTGAAGGCGAAGACGTGCACGGCGCGGTGGCGCAGGTCGCGTGCATGGACCTCGGCGCGGGGTTTCTGACCGATGACGTGGTCGTGCTCATCGACGACGTCGAACAGTTCGTCCGGCGACTGCGGATGATCGCTGAGCGGATGCGGGTCACAGCGCCGCGTGAGTTCGACCCACTGGGCGACGCTCAGTTCCTCGGCCCTGGCGGTGTCGGGGGTGCCGAGCGCGGCGCACAGTTCCTGCCAGGGAAGCGGGAGCGAGGTGAGCACGTTTTTGAGCTGCTTGCGGCGCTGGGAGAACCCGGTGCGCACGAGGCGGCCGAAGAGGGATTCATCGAAGACCGGCAGGTCGTGCCGGTCCCGGGGCCGCAGCGAAATGACGCCCGACTGCACGGCCGGCCGCGGATGGAATGATTCGGGCGCCACACCGCGCAGCCGATGCGCCTGCCAGCGCGCTTGCAGCCGCACGGTCAACTGCCCGTAGTCGCGGCATCGCGGTGCGGCCGTCACGCGGTCGCACACTTCTTTCTGGAGCATGAACAGCGCGTGCCCGACGGGCGATGGCGTCTCGAGCCAGCGCATCATGATCGTCGTCCCCACCGAGTACGGCAGATTTCCCAGCACCTTCAGGGGCCCGCTCTTGAAAAACGGCCGAAGGTCGAGATCCGCCGCGTCCGCTTCGATGACTTCGACGCGCGCGTCGCCCGCGTGGGCCGCGCGCAGATCCGCCGCCAGCCGCGCGTCTTTTTCGACGAGGACGAGCCGCTTCCCGCGTCCGGTCAGGTGGCGCGTGACCGCCCCCAGCCCGGGTCCGATCTCGACGACGGTGTCGTCTGGCCCCGGATCCAGGGCCGCCGCCATCCATTGCGCCAGCGCGTCGTCTTGCAGAAAGTTCTGCCCCATCGACCGGCTCGGGCGCACATCGAGGCGGGCGAGCCGCTGGCGTGTGGCGCGGCGGGTCACGACGGGCGGTGTTGGTTTACGGGGTGGCTGCGGGGGCTTCGGCCTCGGCCGTGGCTGCGGCTGCGGCGCGTTTTTCCACATCGCGGAGGTACGCCTTGCGGCTCATTTTCACGCGGCCTTTTTCGTCGACGCCGACGCAGATGGCCGAGACGATGTCGCCGACGCGGACCACGTCCTCGACATTGGCGACGCGGAAATCGGCCAGTTCGGAGACGTGGATGAGGCCGTCGCGTCCGGGCAGGACTTCCATGAAGGCGCCGAAGTTGGTCGTGCTGACGACGCGGCCTTCGTAGATGGTGCCGATCTCGATTTCCGCGAACATATTGCGGATTTTCCTGAGCGCGGCGTCCAGGCCCGGCTGGCTGGTCGAGTAGATGTGGACGGTGCCGTCGTCTTCGATGCTGACGTCGGTGCCGGTTTCGGCCTGGAGGGCCTTGATGTTTTTGCCGCCGGGGCCGATGAGTTCGCCGATGCGGTCCGGCGGGATGCTGGTGACGGCGATTTTCGGAGCGTAGGGGCTGAGTTGTTTCGCGGGCGCGGCGATGGCGGTGTTCATGACGTCGATGACCTGCATGCGGGCGTCGCGGGTTTTGAGGATGGCTTCTTCGAGCAGGCTGAGCGGGATGCCGGGAAGCTTGAGGTCGAGCTGATAACCGGTGACACCTTCGGTGGTGCCGCAGAGTTTGAAGTCCATGTCGCCGAAGTGGTCCTCGCTGCCGATGATGTCGAGCAGGGTGGTGTAGCGTTTCATGGCGCCGGCCTCGTCGAATTCCGTGACCAGGCCGCACGAGATGCCGGCGACGGGGCGGGCCATGGGGACACCGGCGTTAAAAAGCGCCATGCTGCCGGCGCAGACGGACGCCATGGAGGTCGAGCCGTTGGATTCCATGACTTCGCTGACGAGGCGGATGGCGTAGGGGAAGTCCTTGCCGTCGGGGATGAGGGCTTTGAGCGAGCGTTCGGCCAGATTGCCGTGGCCGATCTCGCGGCGGTTCATGCCGCCGACGCGGCCGGTTTCGCCGACGGAATACGGCGGGAAGTTGTAGTGGAGGATGAACGCCTTGCTGTCCTCGCCGCCGGCATAACTGTCGAAGTTTTGCTTTTCGTCGTAGGGGGCGAGGGTGGCGATGGCGAGGGCCTGTGTTTCGCCGCGCGAGAAAAGCGCGCTGCCGTGGACGCGGGGGAGAAGGCCGGCCTCGGCCGAGAGCGGGCGGATCGTGTTGTTGTCGCGGCCGTCGCATCGCCCGCCTTTGTCGAGGATGCTGACGCGGAAGGCTTTTTTCTGGAGGTAATCGAACGCCTGGCTGACCTCGAAGTCGGTGGCGTCGGGATGGGCGGCGAGGATTCTGGTTTGCACTTCCTCCTTGAGGGCGCCGACGGCCTGGCCGCGCTCGACTTTGCTCTTGCGGTAAAGGGCGTCCTCGATGCGGCTGCCGGCCACGTCATAGGCGATGGCCAGCAACTCTTCGCGGACGGTCAGCGGCTTGTAGGCGCGTGGCGGTTTGCCGGCGAGGCGTTTCAACTCGTCCTGGGCGTCGATGAGCGGCTGGATTTGGGCGTGCGCGAATTGCAGGGCCTTGATGAACTCCTCGTCGGGGAGTTCTTTGGCCTCGCCTTCGATCATGGCGACCTCCGTCCTTGTCCCGACGTAAATGAGGTCGAGATCGCTTTCGGCGCGCTGCTCCTGCGTGGGGTTGACGACGAACTCGCCGCCGATGCGCCCGACGCGCACGGCGCCGATCGGCCCTTTGAACGGAATGTCCGAGACACAGAGGGCGGCGGATGCGCCGTTGATGCTGAGGATGTCCGGATCATTGACCTGGTCCGCGCTGAGGAGCAGCGCGATGATCTGTGTGTCGAAGAAATAGTCTTTCGGGAAGAGCGGCCGCAGCGGGCGGTCGGTCATCCGGCAGACGACGATTTCTTTTTCGGTGGGGCGTCCCTCGCGCTTGAAATAACCGCCCGGGAACCGCCCGGCGGCGCTCGCCTTTTCCTTGTACTCGACGGAGAGGGGGAAATAATCCTGGCCGGGTTTGATGGAGGTCGCTGAGACGGCGGAAACGAAAATGATCGTGTCACCGCAGCGGACGGTAACGGCGCCATCGGCGAGTTTCCCCATTTTGCCGGTTTCGAAGATAATGGGGTGAGAGCCGACCTGGCTCGTTATGGTGTGAATGCTCATGGTGTAACTATCGGTATGGGTGTGCTTGGTCTTGTTTTCTCATGTCGCCCAACGAACCTCGCCGGGGGCTGGAAAGGGAATAAAAAAGGGCAGACGATCGCGTCTGCCCGTCAGGGGAGAAGGGTTCGGATTGCGATGGCAGGATGGAACGGCCATGCCGGAAAATCGGGGGGCGCGGCGCCGGGATCGGCGGCCGGAACAGAGGCGCGCCGGCAATCGCTCGGGCGCTGAACCGGCCCGGATCTCAACGGCGCAATTTGAGGCCGTCGCGCACCTTGGCGTAGCGCTCGGGGTCGGTGGCGGCCAGATAATCGAGATGTTTGCGGCGCTGCGCAACCATTTTAAGCAGACCGCGCCGTGAGGCGTGATCCTTCGAGTGCTTCGCGAAATGGGAAGCCAGTTGATTGATGCGCTGTGTCAGAAGCGCGGCCTGCACGGAGGCGCTTCCGGTATCGCCCTCGTGCATTTGGAAGGCCTTGATGTCGTCGGTCATGTCGTCACTCCACCCCCTGGCCCAGGCCCCAGTCACCCTGACCGGACGTTCCCGGCTGGAAGCGGAAAACGGAATACTGCCACCTCACCGCCCGCGCGCAACTGGATTCTGCAAATGCCGGTTTTTTTCAGTCCCTCCAGCCCTTTGGTCCCTCAGGTCCCTCAGGTCCCTCCAGGGCGCCATCCCCTCAATAAAACACAATGCAAACCGGCTTCCCGACCTCGATGGCGGGACCGGCGGGCGTGATCGCTCCGGTGGCAGGATCGACGGAGTGAACGACGACCGAGTCGCTGTCCTGATGGGCAGCGAGGAGCCAGCGGCCTGTGGGGTCGAGCGAAAAATTGCGCGGGGTCTTGCCGCCACTGGGGGCGGCATCGGCGAAGCGGAGCCAGCCGGTGGTTTGATCGACGACGAAGCGGGCGATGCTGTCGTGGCCGCGATTGGATCCGTAGACCCATTTGCCGGAGGGATGAACGGTGATGTGGGCGGTGCTGTTGCGAGGGGGGTCGCCTGGCGGCAGCGTGCTCACGGTGTGGACAGGATTCAGCGCGCCGGTCTTCGCGTCGTAAGTGAGGGTCGTAACGGTGGAGGTGATCTCGTTGATGACGTAGGCGACCGGCAGGGTCGGGTGAAACGCGAAATGGCGCGGCCCGCTGCCGGCTCTGACCGTGGCGTCGGGCGCGTCCAGCGGCTCGAGCGCGGAGGTTTCGGCGACGACGCGGCGGCCGAAAATGCGGTCGAGACCGAGGTCGCAGAAGTAGGCGTAGAGGCCATCCGGCGAAAACGTGCCGCTGTGGCCGTGCGGGGCCGACTGGCGCGGGAGGATGCTCTGGCCCTGGTTCTGCACGAAGGTGACCGGGCGGCTCAGCGTGCCGTCCTCGCTGAGCCGGTAACTGGCGAAACTGCCGCCGCCGTAATTCGCGATGATGACTGTGCGCGAATCCGCGCTGATCGAGACATGGCAGGGCGCCGCGCCCTGTGATGGCTGCTCGCCGAGCGGGCTGAGGCCGCCGCTCGCCGCGTCGATCCGCCAACTGCTCGCCGCACCGCCGGGATGCGTCGCGGTGCCGCTTTCGTTCACGGCGACGATGGATTTCCGGTCGGGCGATAGTGCGATGAAGCTCGGGCTCCTGGTTTCGCCGGCCAGCGACGGCGTGCCAAGAGCCCCCGTGGCCGGATCCCATGTGGCCATGTAGATTCCTTTGCTGGTTTCGCTGTCGTAGGTGCCGAAATAAACGCGGGTGGCGGGCACAGTGGAATCGGCGGTTATCGCGGGGCAGGCGGCCAGGCCGGTGGCGGCGGCACAAACAGGCAGGTGGCGGATCAGGGCATTCATCAGGGTGTGGGGCAACGGATCGAAGCACCGGAACGGCGTGGGCGCCACAGTGAATGGTGCGATCGTGAGAAAGCACAACTCATATTCACGCCAAACAGCTTCAAGCGCGAGTACGTGTGTTTTTATTCACGCCTCATGAGCCCCGCGGACACATTTCCCGGGGCGCACAGATTGCCTGTCCCTCTATTGCCCAAGCCGGGCGCGCTCTGGGCGACACGCGGCGCCTGCTCGCTTTTTCCCCAGCGGCTGATCTCCCGGCGGGCTGATCGGTAATGGAAGGCTTGCAGTGGGAGGAGGGGCGGGCATTTTGTTAACTGATGTTAATGATTTTTGCGGATCGGCGGTTGTCGGGCGCCTCGGCTGTCGCGGCCGTCATGGTGGCGGTGAGTGTCGTGGTCGGTGTGGTGGGCGCGGCTGGCGCGCGGGGCGCACAGATTGCCTGTCCCTCTATTGCCCCCGCGGACACAATTCCCGGGGCGCACAGATTGCCTGTCCCTCTATTGCCCAAGCCGGGCGCGCTCTGGGCGACACGCGGCGCCTGCTCGCTTTTTCCCCAGCGGCTGATCTCCCGGCGGGCTGATCGGTAATGGAAGGCTTGCAGTGGGAGGAGGGGCGGGCATTTTGTTAACTGATGTTAATGATTTTTGCGGATCGGCGGTTGTCGGGCGCCTCGGCTGTCGCGGCCGTCATGGTGGCGGTGAGTGTCGTGGTCGGTGTGGTGGGCGCGGCTGGCGCGCGGGCGGAGGGCACGCAGGAGGAGTTTGAGGCGAACCTGCGGATTCAGATTTTCCTGGACGAGGCGCGTTTCGGACCTGGAGTCCTCGATGGCCGGATCGGAGAGTTCACGCGCATGGCGGCGGCGGCCTGGTGTGTGTCGCGCGACAAGGCGGGCGACGACGAGATGGCGGCTGTCGGAGCGGCGGCCGGGCGGGCGGTGACGACGCTTTACGCCGCCTACTGTCTGAGAGCGGACGATTTCGATTTCGTGACGCCCGGACTGCCGGCCGAGCCTGAGGAGCAGGCGAAGGTCAAGTATCTCGGGTATCGATCGGCGGCGGAGTTCGTGGCCGAGCGATTTCACACGACGGAAGCGGTGCTGGGGCGGCTCAATCCACGGGTGCGTCTCGGTGAGTTGAAGGCCGGGGCGGTGCTGCGGGTTCCCAATGTGACGCCATTCGAGATCGAGTCGCTTCCGGCGCAGCGCGCGTGGCGGGAGGACGCCGAAATGAGCCGGCATGCCGTGCTCGTGAACGTCCAGCACAAGACGGCGGCCATTTACGACGCCCGGGGCGACCTGATGGCGCTTTTCCCGATCACGCCGGGCCGCGAGCCGTTCATCCCGTACGGCGAATGGACCATTGCGGGCATGGTGAGCACGCCGGTGTTCCGTTGGGACAAGCAGTTGCTCGAGCAGGGAACGCACGGGGCGGCCGCCCACATGCTTCCGCCGGGACCCAACAGCCCGGTCGGCGTGCTCTGGGCTGGCACCGACCGCCGCGGCATCGGGCTGCACGGCACCGCGAGCCCCGAAACCATCGGTCGCAGCCAGAGTGCCGGGTGCATCCGGTTCGCGAACTGGGATGCCGCCCGCCTGCCCGGCCTGCTGAGACCGGGGGCGCGTGTCATAGTGAAGTGAATGGGGGGGTATAAGTGAAGGCCGGAAGGGACTGAAGGGACATAAGGGACTGAAGGGACGGGATTAGGGGAGACAGTCCTGGCGGTCCATGGTTTTGCCGAGGGCTCGCCGGCTTGCGTTCCGCGCGGGGTGGACCGAGTATGGCGGGCCGGTGGTGTGGCGCGGGGGGGATTGCCTTCCGTGGTCGCGCCGCCTTCGATCCTGCCTTTCTCCGTCATGTCCCAGTTGCCGCACATTCCCATCCTCCGAGCCGGACTGCCGTACGCCAGTCTTGATGTCGCCGACATCAGGGGGGTTGCCTCCGGCGAACCGGTCGTGAGGGTTTCGCAGGCCAATGCCGGCTTGATCAAGCGGGACATTGCGGCGATCGGGGGCGCCGCGGCGGCGCTTCGCCGGCAGCTCGCTGCCGAGCGGGTGGCGAAGGTGAAGCGGGCGGGCGAGATATTCTTGAGCGACAGCTTGCCGCTCGGGGATACCGGCGCGGTGCAGTCGCCGGACGACTATTTATACCAGTTGGCGGGGACGAGCGGGCTGCCGCATGCGCTCATCCGGCGCAACATGCAGCGGCTCGGGGTGGTTTTTGCAGAGATCGACAAGATTCTGCGCGGGCTCAGCCGAGGGCTTGACCTGGGGGTGCTCGACTACGGATTCGGCGAACAGAACGGTGTGCCGGTGAGTTACGCGGTGCAGACCGACAGTCTCGGCGTGATTCTGCCGAGCAACTCGCCGGCGGTGAACGCGCTGTGGATTCCGGCGATCGCGCTGGGCGTGCCGGTGGTGTTGAAACCCGGCCGCGAGGAGCCATGGACGCCGTGGCGAATCATCCAGTCGATGATCAAAGCCGGACTGCCGGGGGAGGCCTTTTCGTTGTATCCGACGACGCACGAGGGGTCGGCGGCCATCATTCGCCGGTGCGGACGGGTGCAGTTGTTCGGCGACGACAAGACGGTGGCGCAGTACGCCGCGGACCCGCGCGTCGAGGTGCACGGGTCGGGTCGGTCGAAGATCCTGCTTGGCGAGGACGCGGTGGACCGGTGGCGCGAGTATCTGCCGGTGCTGGTCGAGAGCATCGCGCTGAATTCCGGGCGTTCGTGCATCAATGCGAGCGCGGTTGTGGTTCCGCGGCACGGGGCGGCCATCGCGGAAGCGATAGCGGGGGAACTGCTGGGCATGGCGCCGCGGGCGCCCGAGGACGCGGAGGCGCGGCTGAGCGGATTCGCCAATCCCGCCATGGCGGAAATGATCGACGCGGCGATCACCGACGGGCTGGCCGAGCCCGGGGCCGAGGATGTGTCGGCGCGATTGCGTGCCGCCGCCGGCCAGCAGGCCGGGCGGAGGGCGGACCGCGACGGCATGAATTATCTGCTGCCGACGATCGTGCGCTGCGAGACGTTCGACCACCCGCTGGCGAACCGCGAATTCCTGTTTCCGTATGCGAGCGTCGTCGAAGTGCCCCAGGCCGCGATGCTCGAAACGATCGGGCCGAGCCTGGTAGTCACCGCGATCACGGACGATGCGGCCTGGATTCCGCAGTTGCTGGCGGCGCCGCACATCGACCGCCTGAACATCGGACCGGTGGTCACCGCGCAGGTCGACTGGAGCCAGCCACACGAGGGAAATCTCTTCGAGTTCCTGTACAAGCGGCGGTCGATCAGCGTCGTCAATGCTCCCGCGGCGGCGGGTGAGCCGGCGCGGTGAGGCATGGCGCCGTGCCCGCGTGCCGCCGTGATCATTCAACGTCCCGGCCCGCGCACGCACTCAAACGCATTCACCCGGAGCCCCCCGGCCGTATTTCTTCATATCCTCGACAATCCTCAACAACGATCCCACGCATCCCCCACGAGTCATGGTTTCACCGTTCACGCATTCCGGCGCGATCATCCGCGTCATTCAGGACACTCTTCCGGGCGGCGCCGGCGGCACGCCGGATTTCGTCTGGAACTTCGAGCACACGCCGGGCACGAAAGTCCACTTCGGTGAAGGCGTCGTCCGCGAGTCAGGAGCGCTGTGCCGCGCGATGGGGGCGTCCCATGTCCTGGTCGTCACCGATCCCGGGATCGAGCTTGCCGGGCATTTGGGAAAAGTGCTGGACAGCCTGAGGCGGGCCGGGGTGGAGGCGACGGTATTCGACCGCGTGATCGAGAACCCGACGACCGAGACGGTGGATGAGTGCGTGACGGTGGCGAAGGAACTGCGCGTCGATGGCATTGTCGGATTGGGCGGCGGAAGCAGCATGGACACCGCGAAAGGATGCAATTTCATCCTGACGAACGGCGGCCGGATGAAAGACTACTGGGGCATCGGGAAAGCGACGCGCGAAATGCTGCCGCTGCTCGTGATTCCGACCACCGCGGGGACCGGCAGCGAGTGCCAGTCGTTCGCCCTCATCAGCGATGCCGAGACGCATGTGAAAATGGCGTGCGGAGACCGCAAGGCAGCGGCGCGCCACGCCGTGCTCGATCCCGAACTCACCCTGACGCAGCCGGCCCGCGTCACGGCGGTCACCGGCATCGACGCCATCGCCCACGCGGTCGAGTCCGCCGTCTGCCGCAAAGCGGGGGACGTGTCGCGCGCGTATTCCCGCGCGGCATTCCGGCTGCTGGCCGCCGGATTTCCGCGGGTGCTCGACGAGCCCGGTTCGCTCGGGGCGCGCTCGCTGATGCAACTTGGAGCGGCGCTGGCCGGTGTGGCGATCGAGAACGCGATGCTGGGCGCGGCGCACTCGGCGGCCAATCCGCTGACGGCGCGCTTCGGGGTCGTGCACGGGATCGCGGTGGGCGTGATGCTTCCTCACGTCGTGCGGCACAATGCCGGCGAGCCCGCGGCGGCGGCCGAGTACCGCGAGCTGTCCGCGGGGAACGATCTTGCCGATCACATCGGCGGCTGGCTCTCGCAGGCCGGATTGCCGTCGCGCCTGCGCGATGCCGGCGTGCCAGAGGCGGAGGCACTCGCGCCGCTCGCCGCGGAGGCGGCCGCCCAGTGGACCGCCCAGTTCAACCCGGTGGCGGTCACGGCCGATGACTTCGGGCGGCTCTATGCCGCCGCGTGGTAGCGGCGCCTGTGGCGCCGGCGCGCCGGCCCTGCCGCGGAGCCGATCCAGGAAGAGAGTTCCCCAAATTTCTCGGCATCGCACAAGAGCCTTGCACCCATGCCGATACGCACGAGGCCGCAGGCGACTGCGGCGCTCCCAGGTGCGACGCTCCGCGCGAAACCACAGCCTTTCAAGCTTGCTAATGAAGGCTGAAGCGGAGAGGGCACGATCGAGGATGGGGCGGGCTTTCAGCCCTCATCGATCGGGGGATCCAAATTCCTGGGGCGACGCCCCAGGCTGAAATGAAGCCGGGCCGTCGGCCCTGCGACGGGATTGGGGACAGACCCCCTTGTGCGATCCGGCGAAACGCCGGATACGGCGGGCGGGACGCGCCGCCCTGCCCGAGAACCAGATCATGCCACGCTGCGATCGTTCTCCAGAAAATCAGCGTCGGTTGACGAATCTTTTATGGCCGGGTCCCTGAGGTTCCGGCGTGCCGCCGGGGATCCGTGGGTCGCCCGCGGGAGCCAAGGGCCGCGGCCCGATGACGGGGGCGACCCACGGCTCTGTTCTGGCATCCCTCCGGGATCGCCTGGAGTTCGTTCAGTGACCAGTGAGCAATGACCAGTGACCAGTGACCAGTGACGAATGCCCCGCAAGATTCCTCCAATTCGTCCCTTCCCAGCGGGCGGAAAGTGCCTAGCCTCGCCGGTTTATGCCGGTGCCTGGGATGCTCATGGTGGAGTTTGGATGGCGGGATGGGGTGGAAATCCTCATCACGACATGGCTCTTCTACGGCGTTTACCGGCTGTTTCAACGGGTTCGGGGGTCGCGGACGCTGGCGGAGCTGTTGTTCATATTGGCGGGGCTGGCGCTGGTCGCGAAGCTGCTGGACTTGCAGGCGTTGAACTGGGTGGTGCGGAGTGTATCGGCGTTCGGGATCATCGCGCTGCTGGTGGCATTCCAGCCCGAGCTGCGACGGGCGCTGGTGGAAATGGAGGGGTTGAATCTGTTTTCGCGAAAGCGGGAGCGGGGTGACCTGGCGGCGGAGATGTCGGAGATCGTGCGGCAGTTGTCGGCGAAGCGGTTTGGCGCGCTTTTCGCGCTGCACAGGTCGATGGATCTGGGCGACTACCTGGAGACCGGGGTGCGGCTGGATGCGGAGTTGTCGCCGGAGCTGGCGCTGACACTTTTCCACCCGAAGACGGTGCTGCACGACGGCGGCGCGATCATCAAGAACGGGCGGATAGAGGGAGCCGCGTGCGTCTTTCCCGTGAGCCAGAGGGAGTTGCAGGACCGGAGCATCGGGTTGCGGCACCGCGCGGCGCTGGGGCTGGCGGAGCAGAGCGATGCGGTGGTGCTGGTGGTTTCCGAGGAGACCGGGCAATTGTCGATCGCCTATGATGGCGAGCTTGAACGTAACCTGGAGCCCGAGGAGTTTGTCTCCCGACTTCGGGAGATTCTCACTTCCGACCGCGACGAGGAGGACGACGCGGCGGGAGAACCGCCATCCCCGCCCCGCAAACCCCATGATTGACGCGCTGGTCCGTGACTGGAAGCCGCTGTTGCTTTGTTTTGTGCTGGCGGTGCTCGTGTGGTTCCTGATCGGCGAGCGCGCCGGGGAGCCGCCGGGAGCGCCATTGCTCGATGCGGCGGAGGGGCTTTCGCCAAACCTTGAGACGCCGTGATCGCGAAACGGGCATACGGCCTGGCCCTCGTGGCATCGGCCGGTCTGATGGCGACGCCGCTGCGCGCGCAGACCGGATCGGATGCGTTTGCGGCGCGGCCGGCGCTCACGCTGGCGGGTGGTGTGGCGCAGGGCACCGCACACAATGCCACCGCCACGGCGGAAGGCGGCGAGCCGGCGCACCTGGGCGCCCCGGCAGCCAAGTCGGTGTGGTGGCAATGGACGGCTGCCGTCACCGGGCTGGCGCAGGTGGACGTGGAAGGCACCGATTTCAACACGCGGCTGGCGGTGTACACCGGCGCGCCGCTTTCCACGCTCCAGCTTGTGGCGGCGAATCTCGGCGCCGATGACGCGGCCAATTTTGAAAGCGTGGTCCGGTTCGAGGCTGTGGCCGGCACCTCGTATGCGATCTGCGTTGACGGGTACATGGACTCCGACTCAGGCGTGACCGAAACCGGGCCGATCACGGTGAACGTCCGCCAGCCCGGACCCGGCGGCCGGCCGGCGAACGACATGTTCGCCTCACCCGCGGTGCTGCCCGGCACGGAAACGGTCGTGGTGAGCGGCACGGTGGTGGACGCGTCGGTCGAGGCGGGCGAACCGGATCCCGAGGCCGCGTTTGTTTCGCTGGGGCCGGCACGCACGGTCTGGTACACGTGGACGGCTCCCGGCAGCGGGTTTTATACGCTGCGGGTCGAGGGCGACGCGGTCGTGCCTTGGGAGCCCGTGGCGGCGGTCTACACCGGGTCGAGCCTGGGCGGGCTGACGCTTGTGGACAAGGCGATCGCCCTGTCGTTTTTGCCGGGCGGGTTCGATGTGGGATCGATCGGCGCGACGTTCGCGGTGACGGCGGGGCAGACGTACCGGATTCAGGTCGGGGCGATGCCCTTTTTTACGACGAGCGGGCCGTTCGAGCTGACGTTGTATCCGGCGGTGCGGCCGGGTGCGGATGATTTCGCGAACGCCGTGGATGCGGGCAGCGTGCTGGTTTTCGCAGGCGGGGGGTCGCTGCTGGAGGCGACGCGGCAGCCGGAAGAGCCGAATCACTTTGCCCCGATCGGCAGCAGCGCGCCGCTCTCGTCGGCCAGCATCTGGTGGAAATGGACAGCGCCGGTCTCCGGTCCGGTCACGGTGGACACGCGCGGCAGCGATGGCGACACGGTGCTGGTGGTGTATCGCACAGGGACCGATCCGCCCGCGCTTGCTTCGCTGGTGCTCGTGGATGCGAACGACGACATCAACTACGGCTGGGGAGCGGTCGGGTCGGCGGTTTCGTTCGGGGCGACGGCCGGGCAGCCATATTATTTTGCGGTCACCGGTTACGGCCAGTCATCGCGGATCGCGTTTCATCTGGCCACCGGCGAAAGGCGCACGCCGTACGAGGCATGGCTGCTCGGTTATCCCGAACTGGCCGGAGCGGCGGCCGGGCAGGGAGCGGATCCGGATGGCGACGGGCTGACGAACATGGAGGAGCTGCTGCACGGAACACATCCGCTGGTGGCGAGCCATGCCTCGGCGGACGACCGGACGCGGCTGCCAACGCTGCTGCTGGAAGACTCCATTCTGGTGCTCGAATGCGGCCATGCGAATGACGCCATCGTCGGCCTGAGCGACGGCACCGGGGCGGGCGGGGTGCCGCTGATCGTCGAAATCCAGCGGTCGAGCGACCTCGTTTCCTGGAGTCATGTGCCGGATGGAAACTTCGATTTCGGATCGGTTTTCGCGTACGGCACCGTGCCGTTCATGCCCGGCCAGCCCCGGTGGCTGCGGTTCAAGGTGACCGATCCGAACCAGTGAGCGGCCCGGTGGGCTTCACGGACGAGGGAGGCGAAGGGCGGCGGCGCGATCAAAGCCGCTGCCGGAATTCGTCTCCGGACTTCAGGCCATTCACGAAGGCGACGAGCAAGGCGATGACCTTTTCGACGTCGCGAAAGTCGGCCATTTCGACCACGCTGTGCATGTAGCGGAGCGGGAGCGAGACGAGGCCGCTCGGGATGCCGTCGCGGACGGTGAAGATGCGGTCGGTGTCGGTGCCGGAGTAGCGCGAGCTGCTTTCATGCTGGAGCGGCAGGTTTGCTTCGATCGCGGTGTCGATGAGGCGCTGGACGACGAGCGGATGGTTGCATGTGCCATGGGTGACGGTCGGGCCGCCGCCGAGCACGGTGGCGCCGTGTTTGGCTTTCTCGATGCCCGGTGAGTCCGTGGCGTGCGTGACGTCGAGGCAGATCGCGAGATCGGGTCGGAGCCGGTGAGTGATCATCTTGGCGCCGTTGCCGCCGATTTCCTCCTGGACGGCGTTGACGGCGTGGACGGTGGCAGCCGGGCGTTTTTTCTGGGCGGCGAGCCGGGCCATGGTTTCGGCGATGATGAAGCCGCCGAGGCGGTTGTCGAGCGCGCGGCCGATGAGGTGGCGGGAGCCGAAGAGTTCGGCGCCGTCGGAATAAACGGCGGGATGGCCGACGCGCAGGCCGAGAGCGGCGACTTCCTCCGGGTTGGACGCGCCGACATCGACGTAGAGTTCGTGAACCTCGGGCGCTTTTTCCGATCCGTTGGCGCGGTCGCGGATGTGGATGGCGGTGTTGCCGATGAGGCCGGTCACGGGGCCGTTGTCGCCGAGCAGGGTGAGCCGGCGTCCGCGCGCGGTGGCGTAGTCGCTGCCTCCGATGCGGTCGAGCCGGAGGAATCCCTCGGGCGCGATGAACTTGATCATGAAGCCGATCTCGTCGGCGTGCGCTTCAAGCATGAGGACCGGGGCCTTCTTCGAGGCGCCTTTGAGCGTGGCCCAGGCGTTGCCGTACGCGTCGCAGTCGACCGCGTCAGCGTGGTTCTTGACATAGGCGGCCCAGACCCGCTGCCCCGGCATTTCGAAGCCGGTGGGGCTCGGAGTGTTGAGGAGGGTGAGGAGAAAGTTCTTTGCCGGGGCGTTCATGATCACGGGAATTGGGGCACGTTGCGGAGTGGATGCAATGGTGGAGTTTTGTCGTTGGTCATTGGTCATTGGTCATTCGGGGGGGGGCGCCGGGCGCGTGGGACGACGGATCAATCGCTGGCCGCTGATTGCCGACGATGGGCGCCGCCGACGACTGCCGCCCTCCGATCCCTGATCCCTGAACACCGACCCCTGACCTCTGAACACTGAACACTGATCACGGTTCAGGGTGTGTTGGAGTTGCCACAAGAGGTGCGGATCCATTCCGCGTACGGCGCCAAGGCTGCGCTTGCGGGCAGGGCGACGATTTCGGGCACTTCGTACGGGTGAAGTTCATGGAGCCTCGCCTCCAGGCGGTCGTATCCCTGTGCGGTCGTCTTGATGAAGGCGGGCACCTCGGCGGCTGTCTGGCGGCTGCCGTTCCAGTCGTAATGCGATTCCGCGGGCGCCAGGAGCGTCACACACGCCGCCAGCCGCTCGTCGATCAGCCGCCCGGCGATTTCCCGTGCCCGGTCCGCGTCGGGAAATGTCGTCAAGACCAGCAGCAGCCCGGCATTGGTTTCCTTCATCTCCCGATTCTCCCAGCCAAACCACCAGGGTACAAGCCCCATCAGGGGAGGTCGGCGGCGGTGTTCAATGATCAGTATTCAGAAGTGATCTGTGACCAGTGACCAATGACCAATGAACCTCCCCCGCCATTCCTCCTTGCCCGCAGGCTTCGGGCGGGCACAGTGAAGTATCTTCGCCTGATCCGGCGATCGATCGCAGCGCATTCATGACCGACCGTTACCAGATAAAGGAGAAAATCGGCCAGGGCGGACTGGGCGAGGTGTATGTGGCGCTGGATACGCAGCTCCAGCGGGCAGTGGCGCTCAAGCGGGTGCGGGCCGCGGAGGGCCAGTCGCCCGAGGACGTGCTGCGGGAAGCGAAGGTGCTGTCGGCGCTGCAACATCCGAACATCCTGACCGTTTTCGATGTCGGGCAGGATGCGGCCGGTCCTTTCGTGATCACGGAGCTGCTGCGCGGGGAGACTCTCGAGCAGGTGGTGGCGCGCGAGCGGCTGGGATACGAGGGGTTCCGGTTGCTGGCGACCCAGACGCTGGAAGGCCTGGTGGCCGCGCAGGCGATGAACCTCGTCCATCGCGACCTGAAACCGGGAAACCTCATGGTCATCCGGCACGCCAGCGGTCAGTTCCAGGTCAAGATCCTCGACTTCGGGCTGGCGAAGTTTTCCCGTCAGGCGAGCCGGCAGACCGAAGACCAGGAGGCCGGCATCATGGGGTCCATCCACTTCATGGCGCCGGAGCAATTCGAGCGGCTGCCGCTCGACGGACGCACCGACCTGTACGCGCTGGGCTGCATTTTTTATCATGCGTTGAGCGGGCGGCATCCATTCGATGGTGACACGCCGGCGGTGATCATGGCGGCGCATCTGGCGCATCACGTCACTCCGCTCGGCGAGCATCGGTCCGATCTGCCGCCGTGGATGTGCGACTGGGTGATGTGGTTCATCAATCGCCACCCCGGAAACCGGCCGCCCAACGCGCAGGAGGCGCTGGACACGTTTCTGCGGCAGAGCGCCGCCTGGGATGCCGCGATGCAGGCGGCGCCACTGGCCGCGGTCGCAGCCAAAGTGGGATCCGCGACCGCCCCCGTTCCGCCGGTGGCGCCAGTGGCCGCGGCGATCCGGCCGCCCGGGACCACGCCGGTTCGTGTGGCCGCGCGGCCCGCCATGGCCACCGCAGTGCGCGCGCATCCGACGGCGCGCGTGGCGCATCGGCCGAAACCAAAGCCGCTTTGGTTGTTGTACGGGCTTCCCACCGTGCTGCTTGCGGTGGGCGTTTACGGGCTCTGGCAGATGAAAGTGACGCAGGATGCGGCGATGGCCGCCGTGGCCCGGGACGGCGCGCTCACGACCGATGACCTCGTTTTCCCGGAGGCCCCGGATCCCGCGGCGCTCAAAGGGCTGGCTGTGGGCGACGGCAGCACGCCGCTCACCATCGACCAGGCCCGCATCGTCGGCACCAAGGCGCGCCGCCGAAGCAGCATCAGCGCCATCGGTTATTGGAGCAGCACGGACACGCGCGTCGTCTGGGACGTCGTCATCACGAAACCGGGCGAATTCGAAGTGCTCGTCACCCAATCGGTCGAAGACGACAAAACCGGCGGCCGCTACGAAGTGCTCCTGGCCGGCGCCAGAGCGGGCGGACAGGCGCAAAGGACGCAGACCAGAGACCAGTTCATCGAAGTGAGCCTGGGCACCGT
>CAZYHO010000018.1:0-22334 GCA_964647495.1 uncultured Akkermansia sp.
TCATCGCCTCGCAGTGGGGCGTGTCGGACAACAACCGGAAGGCGAAGTTTTACGAACTGACGCGTGCGGGGAGAAAGAAAACAGCCAGCGAGACGCGGGAATGGGAACAGATGACGGCGATCCTCGCGCTGTTCCTGCATCCGCAACAGGGCCATGCCTCCTCCGGAGCCTGACAGTCGTGTGGCACACCCCGCCTTCGCTCTTCTTCTGCCTCCTCCGTCCCGTTGCTGGATATTCGATTTGCCTTTTTGTCTTCGACGTCGGCGGACCGTCTGGAGAGTATGAACCCTGAATTCCTGCCATCGCTCCCGGCCACCCTCAGCGACACTCATCCGCACCGCTTCGCTTCCCATTTGACTGCTTTGGCCCTCCTGGCGCACAGGAGGCACGTGTCCGCCTCTGCGCTTTGGCCGCCCGTGCTGCTTTGATTCTGTCCGGCGATGCGACAAGGCTCGACGTCACAGAGTGTTCAAAAACACATTGGCGATCTCATAGTTATTAATACCATGACAAATCAGGAGCGTAGGCCCCAGTGGCCACACCCGCGCCTCTCAAAGTTTTCCCTTCAGCTTTGTTGCAATGAGCCGCCTGTCGGGGTTTTACTCTGTTTGTCACCACCCTTCATCAAATTCAAATACTTTTATTAAATAATGATGAAAACCAGGGAGCATCAGAATCTGACCGATGATGAGACCGGAGGGGCGGTGCCGCATTGCCCGGCTTGCGAAGCTCGTTCGACTCGAGTCGCCCTTGTGTGCGCAGGAAGAAATGCGACGGCTGATTCCGTCCAGAGATTGCTGGCGGAGACTCCGGGCTATACTTGCCTGCAAAGCGAGTACAGGGCCGGATCAGTCAAAAAAGTTAACGGCGGGCACCCCGATCCCGACGTCGTCATTGCCACGCTCGACGCCGTTCATCCAGCCGAGTGGGGGCGTCTTTTCGACGCTCTTCGCCGAGCGTACGCAAATCGTCCCGTCCTTGCCCTTCCGACGCGGCTGGACGCCGCGGATATCATCCGGATTCTCGAATTGGGTGCGGCGGATTTCTCGGCCCCTCCCTTGCGGGCGTCAGAGTTGCTCCCCCGGTTGCGGCGACAAGTGCTGGTTGCGACGCGGGAGGATGAGGGAGTACAGAAGCTAAAGGAGGAAATAGGACTGAAGAATATCATCGGAGAAAGCGCGGTGCTTTTGCAGCAGGTGCGCCGCGTGCCCCGATTCGCGCAAAGCGATGCCACGGTGCTCATCTCCGGAGAGTCCGGCACCGGCAAGGAAGCCTTCGCGCGGGCCATCCACTATTTGAGCCCGCGCTCTTGCCGACCTTTCGTTCCGGTAAACTGCGGGGCGATCCCGGAGGGGCTCCTGGAAAGCGAGATTTTCGGTCACAAGCGCGGCGCGTTCACGGGAGCGGTTGCCGAACGCCGGGGGTTGATCCGGGAAGCCGAGGGCGGTACGCTTTTCCTCGACGAGATCGATTCACTGCCGCGATCGGCGCAAGCGAAACTCCTTCGCTTCCTGCAGGAGGGGGAATACCGCCTGGTCGGCTCGGACCAGATCAGCAGCGCGGATGTGCGCGTTGTCGCCGCCACGAACCTTGACCTCAGCCGCAACATCAGGGAGGGGCATTTCCGGGACGACCTTTTTTACCGTCTCAATGTCCTGCAGATTTCGCTGCCGTCGCTGCGGGAACGCCGGGGAGACATTCCTGCGCTCGCGCGTTATTTCGTGGAACACCAGTCGGCGCGAATCGGCCGGCCGCCCAAGAGTCTTTCGCTCGCAGCGCTCCACCGGCTGATGGATTACGCATGGCCTGGCAACGTGCGGGAACTTCAGAATGTCCTGACACGCGCCGTTCTCCTCAGCGACCGCGCCGCGATCGAGGTTTGCGATCTCAGCCTGCCGGAAGAGCCTGCTGCCGTCGAGCCCGATTCATTCAAGGCGGCCAAGTCGCGCGCCGTCAACTGCTTCGAACGCGATTACCTTGAAGCCGTGCTGAGCGCCCACAACGGCAACATCACGCACGCGGCGAACGCAGCGAGAAAGAACCGGCGCGCGTTCTGGCAACTGCTTCGAAAGCATAATCTGTGCTGAGCAAGGGTTGACCCGCGAACAGCGACCGCGGCTGAAACCGGATTGCCGTTTGCAAAGTCCGTCGTGATGGCGCCCGAAACCGCGGGCAGGCCTTCTTTGCCGGATCGACAGCGGGCAGCATCATCAGGAGAGTGCGCCGTGGTTCGACCCGCCACACCCCCCGCTATCCGCGGTTCTGGCGCTCTCGCTGGGCAATCATGGATACGTCTGTGGCTATGACAAATACCCGCAGGGCCGGACCAATATGTCCTGGCGCCTATGTCAGGAGAAACTGTCTCCTGGCTGGGGCCGGGGCCGTCAGGCGACTGGATAGAATTGTCCATCCTGCGGCCTGTCCGCGACGAGGGCGGAAAAAATTCCCGACATTCCGGAAGTGCGATGCCGTCACCGGGCAATCAAGCGTGGCCGCGGCCTGGAGGGCTCTTGTCGAGGCGACGGCAGCCCGTGTTGGCCGCTGCTGTGAAGTCCTGGCATGGCCGATGCTTGAACTGGCATCTCACTTGACCGATGCGTGCCCTCAAACATTCCACTCCAGTCGCCTGCGCAGGGAATTCTCGAGTATCTTGCCCACCACCAGGATGCGCGGGACACGATCGAGGGGATTCGCTGGTGGGTGCTGGAGACCTGCATTCAGGCGTGCTTGCGCAGAGCGGAGCCGCGCATCGCGGAGGCGGTGGCGCAACTGGTGGAGCAGGAGTTTATCGAACAGGAGCGCCATGCGGACGGCCGGATTTTTTACCGGATCTCGCCGCGCTATCTCGCGGCCCTGCAGCAACAGCCGAGCCATCCGTCCGAAGCCGATGAAAACGATTCTCGATGAATTACACTGGTTTGCGGTGCAGACCCGGCCGGGATCGGAGGCGGTGGCGGAGTCCGGGCTGCGTGCTCTGGGCGTGGAAACCCTGCTGCCGCGAATGCGCCGGCTGATGCGCCATGCCACCCGCACCCCGAAAATGGCGGTGCGTGCGCTTTTTGCGGGCTATCTTTTCGCGCGGTTTTGCCCGGCGGAGTTTTTGCGGGCGGTCCGCTGCAGCCGCGGTGTGCTGCGCGTGCCCGGCGCGGGGGGGCGCCCGTGGATCGTGGATGAGGCGATCATCGCAAGCCTCCGCGAACGCCTGGGTCCCGGCGGTATCGTGGAACTGGCCGAGCGCCCGTTCCGCTCCGGTGACTCCGTGAAGGTCACCGCCGGCCCTCTCGCCGGCTGGTGCGGCATTTTTGACCGCCAGATGAGTGACGCCCAACGCGTCGTGATTTTGATGGAGGCACTCCAACAGGGCTGCGTGGTCATGCCGCGCGACTGTCTGGAGCTGGCCAATGCTGCCTGAGCGCACCCGCCGAAGAGGTGCTTTCGCAGACGGTGCCAGTCACCGTGATGGCGGCAGCATGCCCGCGCAAACCCGCTAACGCATGGCCACATACCAGGCGATCGCCGTGACGGGCAACACGATCCGCAATCTGCTGGCCGATGCCTTGCCGCGTGACCAGTTTCCGGGAGCGGAATTCCGCCTCTGTCAGGGGGCCGGCCTGATCCCTGCGACCTTCGTGCAGAGCGGCATTTCGATTTACCTCTACCGCGTGGCTTTCAACATGACGCGCCGCAATCTCCCGCCCCGCAAGCGCCCTGACGGATCGCGCTTCAAGCCTTCAGTGCCGCTCGACCTGCACTTCCTCATCACCGCGTGGGCGCGATCGCCGGAACAGCAATGGGCGCTGCTCGCATGGGCCATCCGCACTCTCGAGGACACGCCGGTGCTGCCGGCAGGATATCTGAATCAAAACGCCGGCAGCGGTCCGGACGGAACTCCGCAGATGGCATTCGATGAAGAGGAATCAGTGGAACTGGTCGGAGAATCGCTTTCCCTGCAGGACATGGTGAGTGTATGGGAGGTATCCAAGGCGCACCAGCAGCCGTCCGTCTCTTTTGTCGCGCGTTCGGTGCTGATTGATTCAATGGTGGACATGCCGGCGGGCGAGCCGGTGCAGACCAGGCGGTTCGATCTCGCCATGCTGAAATGAAAGGATTCCATCCACCGGTGCACGAGCCGCCGGAGCGCGTTTCGCTGACCTGTCCTCTCGGGCTGCGATTCGTGGATGCCGCGACGAAGTCCTTCGTGAGCGATGGTCTTGAGGTCGCTGCGTTGCCGGCGGGTGCTCCAGCGCGGCAGGCGAGCGTCACACCGGTGCTGACGGCGGGCGGTGTTTTCGCGTTTCACGGATTGCCCGGCTTGAGAGCGTTCGAAAATTCCGAAGCGGAGGAGCCGTGGAGCGCCGCGCTCCCCTCCCGGGAATTTCGAATTCAAGTCACCGACCCGTCGGGCCGCTTCCTGCCATGCGCCTTTTCCGTCACCGCGCCGGCGAAGTTCAGCCACAACAGTTCATCGCCGCCGCTCGATACCGGGGCTATTCCGCTCTTTTCGTCGCCCGCGCGACACGCCCCTCCGGGGCTGGCAGCGGTGCGCGCGCAGCTCCGCAGTCTCGAGACAGGGAGCCCGGCGGCGCTGGCCATGGTGGAAGCGGAATACTCCACCGGCGGAGAATTGCGGACTGCGCGCGGGCTCGCCGATGGCAGGGGCGGCGTGGTGTTGTTCTTTCCCTGGCCGGAAGGGCAGCGCGCCGTGTTCAATTCATCGCCGCACAGCAGCGCGCCCGGACCTTCCCGGCAGGAATGGACACTTCGTCTCCTCTTCTTCCACGCTCCCTCCTCCACGGCCGCAGAGAGTCCTCCGGGCGCGCCGAAAACGGCGCCGCATTTTGTGGACTACGCCAGTCACCTCCACCAGCCGGCGGCCAGGGCATGGCGCAGCGACTCCCCGGTCGCGCCCGTGGAGGAGGCGACGCTGCAATCTGGCCGGGAACTCAACCTCGGCACGCTCGACCTCGAAACCCTCTGACACGCCCTCTTTCTCCACTCTGAAACACTCACAATACTCGAAGGAGATCCGAACCATGCCCGAATATCTAGCACCCGGCGTTTACGTCGAAGAAACCTCATTCCGCAGCAAATCCATCGAAGGGGTCAGCACCACGACCGCCGGCTTTGTCGGCCCGTGCCGTTACGGACCGGTCACTGAGCCCGCCGATATCATCACCAGCCTGGCCGAGTTCGAGCGCAGCTACGCCGGCGGTGGAAAACTCGAATTTGCATCGACCGACGGCCCGGTGCATGTGACCGAAGCCATGGACAACCACCTCTGGCATGGCGTGCGTGCGTTTTTTGCCGAGGGTGGAAAACGTCTCTACATCGCAAGGGCCTTCCGGCCGCTGAAGGGTGATTATCCACCGGCCGATTTCGACAAATCTGAAAACCTCAAAGAGGAGGAAGAGGATGCACTTTGGGCGGACGGGCATGGAAGGGCCACTTTTGGCGGAGCCGGATTCCGCTCCCGTTTTCCGGGTGAAGCGAGCAACCTGATCGTCGAGGTCGTTGCCAGTATTAGCGCGAACATTCTGGGGGCGGTGCGCCTGCCGGAGAACGACCCTCAGAACAGTATTCCGGACAACTATGCCCCGAAACTCGGCGCCCTCACCGAAGGAGATGTGGTGTTGACCACCCACGATGCGAGCCCGCCGGAAGCGTCGGATTTGCGCGTGGCCAATTATGATCCTGTCGAAAAGAGCTGGCGTTTCAGGTCCTCCAGCGGGGACAACCCTCTGCTCGAGGATATTCCCTACCTGGTCGTCAATCCGGAGCCGGGAATCGGCAGTTCCATCTATGTGGTCACCGTTTCCGTGAATGTTCTTTCTTCCGACCGCCGGCACGATCTGGGCCGGTGGAGCGGCCTCGGGCTTACTCCCGACGGTGGTCAGGCGGGCGGGCGCGACTCGATTTTCGATCGTTTTCGCAGCGAGCCGGCGACGATCAGCGAAGCGCGCAGTCTTCCCCTTGTTGTGAAGGTTTCCGAGAAAACCGCCACTGCGCTTACCATCATCACCGCGATGTTCGAGGATTTTCTGAAGACCACGCAGGAGGATGTGATTCAATTCGGAAGTGCCAACACCCTCATTCGCAAACTCACCGCGGGCATCTCCAGGGACTTTGCCTTGAAAGGCGGGAACGACGGAATTCGGCCCGGCGCCTCTGAATACGAGGGCAAAGCTGATGAGGACAGGGTTTACAAGACCGGGCTCAAACAGTTTGAGGACGTGGAGGATATCTCGATCATTGCAGCGCCGGGAAGCACGGCGGACTACGATGACAAGGTCGCGCGCGACAACGCCAACTCCATCATGGGCCATCTCATCGGCCATGCGGAACGGATGCGTTATCGCATCGCCGTGCTCGATTCCCCGCCGAACCAGGGCATCGCCGATGTGCGCAAGGTGCGCGCGAAACTCGACTCCAGATACGCCGCGCTTTACTATCCGTGGGTCAAGATCCTCGACCCCGTCACTCGGCGCGAACTCGATCTCCCGCCCAGCGGATTCGTCGCGGGAATCTATGCGCGCAATGACATCAACCGCGCCGTGTACAAAGCGCCGGCCAACGAAGTCGTGAACCTCGCCATCGGGTTCGAACAAACCCTCAACAAGGCACAGCAGGAGGTGCTCAATCCCGAAGGCATCAACTGCTTCCGGTTCTTCGAGGGGCGCGGCTTCCGGCTGTGGGGCGCGCGAACAATCAGTTCCGACCCTGAATGGAAATACGTCAACCTTCGCCGCTATTTTGCCTATCTGGAGAGGTCCATAGACAAGGGGACACAATGGGCGGTATTCGAGCCCAACGGTTACCAGCTCTGGGCAAATGTCCGCCGCACCATCGAGGATTTTCTGCTGAATGAGTTCCAGTCCGGCGCGCTGTTGGGGGAAAAACCCGAGCAGGCGTATTTCGTGAAGTGCGACCGCACCACGATGACGCAGAACGACCTCGATAACGGCCGGCTCATTGCGCTCATCGGTGTGGCGGCGCTGCGGCCCGCCGAGTTCGTCATCTTCCGCATCGGCCAGTGGACGGGCGACCGTAAAAACTGATCCCCGAACCGCTCAACCTTCAACTCTTGACATCCCATGGCTATTCTTCGTGAAAGACCCTACGTGCAGTTCAACTTCCTTGTCGATCTCGGTGACGGCAATACCGACGGGCCGCAGGCCGGTTTTCAGGAATGCAGCAACATCGGCATGGAAGTGACGGTGGCCGAATACCGCAACGGCAATGAAAAGGAAAACAGTGTCCGGAAAATTACCGGCCTGAACAAGTCCACCGATGTTACCCTCAAGCGCGGGATCATGGGTTCGCTGAACCTCTATTCCTGGCTCAATGACATCCGGAACGGAAACCAGAATGCCCTGCGCAACGTCGTCATCCACCTTCAGAGCGAGGACCACACCGCGATTGTGATGACGTGGAAGCTGATGCGGGCGCGCATCATCAAACATGTCAGCGGGCCGATGAACGCGAAGGGAACCGACGTGGCCATGGAGGAACTCACGATCGCCTACGAGCGGCTCGAAATGGAGTAGAATCGCGAAGCGCCACCTGATACTTTCCATGGCCGTACCTTTCGCACGCCGCCCCGCAGGCATCCGCTTCGTGGATCAACCACCGAAGCTGCCGGAGAAGTTGCCGCGCATGGACATCGCCGTCTTTGCCGGTTTTGCCTCCGCGGGGCCGGTGAACCTGCCGGTGGTGGTGGAGGATGCGGCGCAGTTTGCCGCGGTCTTTGGGGGCGATGTGGCACTCGCGCGCGATGATAAAAGAAGCGCATCGGTCACGGGCTGTCTGGCGCCGGCGGTGCGCGCGTTTTTCCGCAACGGCGGGCGGCGCTGCTGGATCGTCCGTCTGGCGCAGGAGCCCGAGACGGATGTTTTTCCGCTGCCGGGGCTGGCGCGTATCGAGGACGGAAACCTGACGCCCGCATTCGCCCGGGCGCGCTCGCCGGGGAGCTGGTTCGATGCCTGCCAGGTCTCCACGGCGCTGGCTGTCCAGGCGTTCAAGCTTCTCGATCGGGATGTGAGTTCCAGGTTCATCCGCGCCGTGCCTCCGGTGTCCGGCGGTTTTCGTCAGGGTGATTTGTTGAGGCTGTCCTTCTCCGGCGGCGACCGGGAGATTTTCCTGCGAGTGGAGTCGGTCGCGGAGGATGAAGCGAGCCCTCCCGGACCGCGAAGGAGCGTCGGGTTGAACGTCACGCTGCTGGGCACGCTGCGGACGGTGAGCGAGCCGGAGCTGGAGTCCGGGGCATATGAATTCCATTGGATGAATCCGCACAGCATACCGGCGCCGGCGCCTGGAATCGTGCTCCGCGAGGTCTCGTCTCCTCCGAATTCCGGTGACGGCCGCATCACTCTGGAAGTTCCGGCCCACTTTTCCCCGCCGCCGGGAACCCTGCTGCAGGTTGGCTCCGGGCCGTTCTTGTTTCAGGTGGAGGAATACCGACGCTCTTCTCATACCGGCACGCCGCCGGGACCCGGTGCGCAACTCACGGGGCGTGTGTTTTCATGGAGCGGGGAAACCTCCGCATCTCCACCGGAAGATCCGGATTCGGCGGAACTGCTGACCTTCGAACTGCGCGTCCGCCGCAACGGGATTGAAGGGGCGCATCTTGCCGGTCTCGGTTTTATCCCCGGGCATCCCCGCTTTTGGAATACACTGCCGGATGACGCCCGGGTTTTCGGCGCGAACCCGGACGATCCGCGCGATCCGCTGACAAATGCGGCTCGCGATCCGCACTTTCCGCTCGCCGGCATGGCGGACACCGGTGCGGCGCCGTCCTTTATTCCTGTGGGCATGTCCCCATTGCCAGAGCCCGCCATGGCGGCGCAGCACAGCGGGCGCAGCCCCCTTGAGCGCGATGGTCTGGCACATTTCTCCGCGGCCCTTTTTCTCGACCCGCGACTCAAGGATTCCGGCGTGACCACTCTGCTGGCGGATGCGGATTTCATCCGTTTCCAGACGCGCGGCGCCGCGCCGCTGGGCGGCATCCACGCCGCGCTCGCTGTCGAAGAGGCGACACTCATCGCCGTGCCCGACGCCATTCACCATGGCTGGGATCGCGCGGAGTTGCCCCAGGCTCCGGCGCCCGGCCCCTCAAAGCCGCGGGAGCATCCTTCGTGGTGGCACTTCCTGGCATGCGATCCGCCCGAATCTCCCCCCGCAGGTATCGAGGGACCGTCGCGCGGACACTTTCTGAAATGCGATTTGCGGGTGCTCACCCCGCCAGTGCTTTCCTGCGAAGGTCCGGACGCCGCTGGTTTCTTCACCCTGCATTGGAGCATCGCCGATCCCGACGCGACGTTTATTCTCGAGGAGGCGACCGGGCCGGACTGGTCCGATGCGTTCGAACTGCGGCGCACAGATGAAGTCACGCATGCGGTGTCCGCCCGGGCGCCGGGGGACTACTATTATCGGGTGCGTTCTGAAGCGGACGGGGAATCGAGCGACTGGTCCAACGGAGTCGTGGTGTCCATTCCGGCGCTGACGCAGTGGCGGATGAACGATGAATTCGAGGCGGACACCTTGCTCGACATTCATCGCGCACTTCTGCGCCTTTGTGCGGCGCGGGGCGATATCATGGCGGTGCTGAGTTTGCCGGAGCATTTCCGGGAGGATGAGGCGATCGCCTATCGAGGCAGCCTGACAGCCGGGCGTTTGGCAGGGGGGTCCATGGTGCGTCCCTTGGGGACTGGTGAAGCCCATGCATCCGGATTTGGGGCGGTTTATCACCCGTGGCAGATTGCCCGCGAGGAAACGGGGGGCCTGCTTTCCACGCCGCCTGATGGCGCGGCCAGCGGTATCATCGCCCGCCGCTCACTCGCGCGCGGGGCGTGGATCGCGCCGGCGAATGAGACCTTTGCCGGGATCGTGGCGCTCACGCCGCGCCTTTCTCCGGCGCGGATATCGGGTCTGCTGCACGCGCAGATCAATCACATCCGCCAGGAGCCGCGCGGTTTCATGGCGCTCAATGCCGACACCCTCAGCGATGAGGAGGAACTGCGCCCCATCCATGTCCGCCGGCTGTTGATTCTGCTGCGCCGCGCGGCGCTGCGGCTCGGCATGACGTTCGTCTTCGAGCCGAACGACGCTGTGCTGCGCCGCACCGTGCAGGGCGCGTTCGAGTCTGTCCTGCAGCAACTTTTCACCCGCGGCGCTTTTGCGGGCGCCACGCCCGCCGATTCCTACCGGGTTGTCACGGATGACACTGCCAACATCGGAGCGGACTTCGACAACGGACGCTTCCGGGTGGATCTGAAGGTCGCGCCCGCCGCCCCGATGTCGTTCCTCACCGTGCGCCTCGTGCAGACAGGCGAGCGCGCCACCGCCGTGGAGATTATTTGAAATGGCCGACCCCGCCCGCGAGTCCACGATTGATCCGTTCACGGCGTTCCGCTTTTCGGTGACGATCAGTGTGCCGGAGATTTCGGCGGATCCGCTGTGCAGCGCGGCCTTCGCCGAGTGCGACGGGCTGGAGATGTCCATGGAGGTGAAGACCATCCGTGAAGGAGGCAACAATGCCGCCCACATCCGGCTTTTCGGCGCGGTGAGCTACGGAACCCTGACATTGAAGCGCGGCATGACCTCGAATTTCGACCTGTGGAACTGGTTCGAGACTCTCTGCGAGCCTGACAAAGCGGCGCTGCGCGGCGATGTCACCGTGACCCTGTTCGCCGCGGACGGCGTCAAGGAGCAGACCGGCTTTTTCCTCGAGCGCTGTCTGCCGCTGAAACTCAAGGCGCCGCCGCTCAATGCGAAAGACGGCGTCGTCGCCATCGAGGAACTGCAGCTCGCCTACGAATGGCTGAGTCGCATCCGCAACTGAAGCCATGCCCAAACCTTCACGCCTCGAAAAAGCCCAGCTCGTCGAGATGGCTGCCGACCTCACACAGGAGGCGCCCAATGCAAAGCGGGTGAATGTGCAGTTCAATCCGGAGACGCTGAAGGTCACCTATGCCAACCAGGTGGCCACTTCGGAAAACAAGAATGCGCAGACCGGCACCGCTGCCATGCAGCATGTCGGCAAGGGCGCCACGAAGCTCGCAGCGCAGCTCTGGTTCGACATCACACATCCCGGCGTGGGGGACGCGAAGCCTCGCGATGTACGGGAACTCACCGGGCAGGTGACATTCTTTATCACCCCGAAGGGCGACAATAAATCGCCGGAAACCTTTCTGATTCCCGCCGTGAAATTTCACTGGGGCGCGTTTTCCTTCATCGGGGTCATGGAGGCGCTGGAGGAAACGCTGGAGTTCTTTTCCAGTGAGGGTCGCCCGCTGCGCGCGAGCGTTTCCTTCGGACTGACACAGCAGGAAATCATCGCTTTTCAAAACGGCCAGGGCATCAAGCTGCCTGCCTTCGCCGGGGCTTCCGGAGGCCGGCCCGCAGGCACGGCGCCGCTGACCTCCGCTCCCGCCGGCGCCAGCGTGCAGAGTCTCGCTGACATCCTCGGTCCGGGTGGGACGAGCTGGCAGGATATCGCCGCCGCCAACGGCATCGAGAATCCCAGGATCCTCGCCCCCGGCCAGTTGCTCAATGTGAATCCCGGCCTCATCAGGAGGACGTAAACCGGAATCCGCCATGCCCGTGACGATTGATCAAATCGAAGTTGAGCCCGCGTCCGGGCCTGCGCCGCAGCCGGTCAACGCCACGCCGGGTGAAGCCCCGAAACCGGACCCGCGCGAGGTGGAGCAAATGCTGGAGCGCCGCCGCGAACGGCTTGAACGCTTGCGGGCTCACTGATTCCCGGCGCCTCCGATGCCCGATCCAGGCCATGCGATCCACGCCGCCCGCCCACGACTCGACGTCGCTGGCGCCAGCCAGCCGCGCCTCGAACAGGGCATGTCGCGCATGGAAATCGTGGAAACCATCCACGGGCTCTACCGCTGCGAGGCGGAATTTATCAACTGGGGCGGGAGCGGCGGCGGCACTCCTTCCTTTCTGTACTTCGACCGCGCGCTGCTCGATTTCGGCAAAACCTTCGCCGTCAAGCTCGACTCGGACTTGCTCTTTGACGGCCGCATCATGGCGCTGGAAGGCAGCTTCCCCGCCGGCGCCCCGCCGCTCATCACGGTGCTCGCGGAGGACCGGTTTCAAGACCTTCGCATGACCCGGCGCACCCGATCTTTCGAGGACGTGACCGATGCCGATATAGCGCGCCGCATTGCCGGCGATCACGGTCTCACTGTGGACGTGAGCGCCGACGGTCCCACCTACAAAGTGCTCGCCCAGGTGAACCAGAGCGATTTCGCTTTCCTGCGCGAGCGAGCCCGTTCGATTGATGCGGAACTTTGGATGGAGGGTAAAAAGCTCCGCATGCAGTCGCGCTCCGGACGGCGGTCCGGCGCGGTTGAACTCACCCTCGGACGCGAACTGCAATCCTTCACCGTCACCGCGGACATCGCCACGCAGCGCACAAGTGTGACCGCCAACGGCTGGGACGTTTCCGCAAAGTCCGCAATGACTCACGAGGCCGGCGAATCTGTTATCCGTGGTGAATTGAACGGGGACACCAGCGGGGTGAGTATCCTGAAGAGCGCGCTCGGTGAGCGGAAGGAGGCGGTCGCGCACACCGTGCCGCTCAACAGCAGTGAGGCGCAGTCAGTGGCGGAATCCTGCTTCAAGAATTGCGCCCGCCGTTTCGTGGTGGGCCGGGGAACAGCCGCCACCCAGGCGAAGCTCCGTGCCGGCGCGCTCGTTGATCTGAAGGCGCTGGGACCGCTGTTCAGCGGCAAATACTGCATCGTCGAAGCGCGGCATGTCTTCGACAGCACGCGCGGCCTGCGCACCGAATTCACCGCCGAGCGCCCGGGAATCGGGCACTCCTGACTGATTGTTGTGAGCGATTTTATTCAACTCCATGCGCTCTGTGATGCCCGCCTTGCCACCGGCCTTGGCGGACGCTGGTACGGAGTTTTTCCGGCCATCGTCTCCGACATCAAGGATCCCGAGGGCATCGGGCGTGTAAAGGTCAAGCTCCCATGGTCCGAGGATACCGGCGGAGACCGCTACGAGGCGTGGGCGCGCGTCGCCACGCTCATGGGAGGCAACAGACGGGGAACGTGGTTTGTGCCTGATGTGGACGATGAAGTGCTTGTCAGTTTCGAAGGCGGCGACGTGCGCAGGCCCTTCGTGATCGGCGGTCTCTGGAACGGGAGTGATGCGCCTCCAGAGACAATGGACGGCGGTGGAAAAAACTACAAAAAGGTCATCCACTCGCGCAACGGCGTGAAGGTCACGCTCGACGACAAGGACGGACAGGAAAAGCTGATCCTTGAAACCCCCGGCGGTCAGAAAGTGACGCTGAAGGACGGCCCGGGCGCCATCACCATCGAGGACAGCAACGGCAACTCCATCAAGCTCGAGTCCTCCGGCGTCACCATCACCGCTTCCGCCAAAGTGACAGTCAACGCGAGCCAGGTCGCGGTGAGCGCCGGTCTGGTCACGGTGGATGCCGGCATGTCGAAGTTCAGCGGCGTAGTCCAGTGCGACACACTGATCAGCAACACGGTCATCAGCGCCACCTACACGCCGGGAGCGGGGAACATTTGGTGAACGATGAGCAACCACTCCATCATCTGGACTCAACCCGCTCCGCTGTGGAGCGAAGTGCCGGCGCAGCCTGAAGGCGCGGCGCGGGAGGATTTTTCCCGCCCGGCGATACTGCGCTTCGCGACGGATGATTTTATGGACGACTTCCTCAGCGTCCTTGCCACAGATCCACAGCGACTGGGGGAATACCGCGCCGTGCGTGAGACCTGGCGGGGGAAACTGGAGTCGCCCGCGCTTGAAAAGCCCGCGCGAAAATTCGCCCTGCCCTTTCAGCGTCTCGGCGCGGCGAGGCGCCGCCAGCCGAAGGCGGGAACCGCTCCGGAGCCGTTGAGCGATGCGAAGCCGCTACCCGTGCTGAAGCTGTATCAGCCCGCCCACATGCGCCATTATCTCGTGACCTGCTGTCTCGTCTGTCAGCGTCCGGGACTTCCCGACCGTCACATCGAGCCGACCAGCGAAGAGCGCGTGAGTTATCTCATACGGCGGCTGTTCAAACCGGCGACGGCGGCGCCGGGAAGGGATCCCGATGATCCTCGTTTCTGGGAGGAACATGCCTGGGTAAAAACGCCCGCCGGTCATGCGTGGCAGAAGGTGCGCAGCGACAAACGGAGGAATGACAAGGTGGTGCTCGACGGGGAGGAGCGTCTGGCATTGTTTCCCTCGGCATTTCAGCAGGATGACCGGCGCAGCCGGCGGCTCCTCGCCGGCGTGATCCCCGTCGGCAAACGCGAAGCGTATCTGGGCGGACAGAGGATCGCGGCGAATGGCTCCGCGGCGAGTCCGCCGGCCGGGACCAGCCGGATCACCGCGAGAAAAATCCTCCTTCGCAAGCAGGTCATCGAGCCATGGAAGGTCCTGGTGCAACAAATCGCCGCGGCGGGCAATTCCAATTCGACAACGGTGTCCAACAACGGCGTCGAATCGGACAAAGCGCCCGGCGGCAGCCCCGCCGCCGCCAGTACGCGGTCCGCCCGGGAGCAGGCTCAGGTCATTTCGTGGCTGACCCTGTCGGACTGCGCCGGGTTCTTTTCCCTTTACATTCCCGAACTGTGGCAGGCTGTGCTTTCCGGCATCCGTCCCGGGGCTTCCATGCCTCATATGGGAGCGGTGTTTGACGCCTTGGGAAAGGTGACACTGCCGCCGCCGCTGGTGACCGATCTGTTAACCGAGCCCCACGAAGCGCCAAAAATCCCTCAATCTCTCGGTTACCCGACCCCGCCGGCGAATATGCGGGAGGCACTGGCTAAATTCGGCATGGGGGCTTCCGGGCTCAATACCGCGTTGACACAAAAGCTCGACACTGCTGAACAGCCATACAGCCGCGAACTCACGGCCGACCGGAGCCACTGGCCGGATTTTCTGTTTCCGCTTGCCGATCCGGAACATGGCCCCGTGCCGGTGCCGGCGTTGAACCTGAAGCCGCTGACTCGCGGGGAGGAGGAGGACTTGTCCCTTGCGGAAAGTCCTGACGTAAACGGCGCATTGAAAAAGATTGACGATCTGGCGGTGCTGCTCGTGCGCGCCCTGGCGGAATCCAGGCTCAACGCGGGAGCGCCCGAGCCGGATATCCCCATCGCCGCGTTGACACCCGCGGAGCAGGGCGGCGGTCTGTTCCGCATCCGCTGCGTCTATGAGCGTCCTCAGTGCGGTCCGCTGCACGAGGATGTGGTGAGCGAACCTACGGAACCGTTCGATCTCGCCGGCTTTTTTGACCCGGAGGCGCCGGCCCGCCCCATCCGCGTCGGGCTGCCTCTGGACACGTCGCCCGCGGGCCTGCGCAAGTTCGACAAAAACACGGCCTTCACCATCAGCGATATGTTATGCGGGCAGATGAAACGGGTGAAAGGTCTGGGGCTCGTTGACCTCGTGCGCTCGGTGCTGCCCTGGCCGCTGCACAAGGACCTGTCAGTGCCGGATGGCGGACCATGCAAGGACAGCGGCGGCGGCAGCATCGGCATGATCTGCTCCCTTTCGATACCCATCATCACCCTCTGCGCATTCATCCTGCTGATCATCATGGTCACCCTGCTGGACATCATCTTCCGGTGGCTGCCGTACTTCATTATCTGTTTCCCGGTCAACGGATTCAAGGGCAAAAAGACGTGAACGCCGGCTCCATTTATGGCCGCAGCCTCGGCTTTCCGCCACGGGTGGGGCCGGACGGGCGCATGGTCTGGTCGGAGGGCGCCGAAAATATCCGCGAGTCCATCCGGGTGATCCTCCTCACGGATTTCCGGGAGCGGATCCGGCTGCCGGAATTCGGCGGCGGCCTCAATGCGTTTCTCTTTGAGCCTAACAATGTGGCGACGCGGCATCTTGTTGAGGAGCGCATCCTCCAGGCGCTGAAGCGGTGGGAGCCCCGCGTGGCCGTGGATTCGGTGCGGGTGGATGAGGACCCGGACGACCGCGAAGCCGCGATAGCGGTTATTCAGTACAAACTCGTTGCCACCCAGACCAGCGAACTCATCACCCTTGGCGTGCGCCTTTCCGGCTGATCGCCGTTTCCATCATGCCTCTCGAACTCCCGCCCCGTGACACCCGCCGCTACCAGCAATTGGTGGAGGAGAGTCTCGCGCGCATTCCGGTGCACACGCCGGAGTGGACGAATTTCAATGCGAGTGATCCGGGCGTCACACTCATCCAGGTCTTCGCATTTCTTACGGAGTCGCTGCTCTACCGGGCGAATCAGATTCCTGACCGCAATCGGGTCAAATTCCTCCAGCTGCTGGGCGTGCCGCTGCACCCCGCCGCGCCGGCGCGGGGCCTCGTGACCATCACCAACGAGCGTGGACCGAAGGAGACGATCACGCTCGACCGCGATCTGGAGGTGCGGGCCGGGTCGGTGCCATTCCGCACGCAGCGCGGTCTCGATGTGCTGGCGGTGGAAACGCACGTGTGTTTCAAACAGCGCCTCACCGATCAGCCGGAGGAGAAGAAGAACTACTACCGGGAACTCTACGCCTCTTTCCTCGGCGACGGAGTGGCGGCCGATCCGCAGGCGGATGTGGAACTCTACGAACTCGTCCCTCTGGCGGCGCGCGGCGCCGGCGGAGTGGACATCACCGGCGAAACGGTGGACCATTCCTTGTGGATCGCGCTGCTGGCCCGGCCCGAAGAAAGTCCGGAGGAGATGCGTGGAGCCATCGGCGGCAAAACGCTCACCCTGGGCCTTGTCCCGCGTGTGGAGAATGAGGGCGCGCGCCGCCGGCTGGCCCCGCGAGGCACTGAGGCGCCGCTGGGCAAACCCGTCAGCATTCAGATTCCCAACCCTCCGGCGGATGGAAAACTGGCGCCCGGCACGCGGCCCGCCTACCGCACTTGCGCCACGTTTGCCATGCCCGTGGAGCCGGAAACTGTCGAAGTGACTTTGCCCGCCGCGGGTCAACTGGGACTCTGGCAGGACATTGATCCGCAGGAACTTGGAGCGGACGATTTTCCGCCGATGCTCGAAGATCCGGCGCAGGAGGAGCGCGTCATCACCTGGCTCCGTATCGTCTGGCCCGATGGAGTGCCCTCGCAACTTTCGTGGGCGGGCATCAATGCCACACTGATTTCTCAGCGGGCGCGGGTCATGAATGAACAGCTTCCGGACGGCAATGGCGAACCGGATCAGGCCGTCACGCTCAGCCATCCGCCTGTCATTCCAGGATCCGTGAAGCTCAGCGTCACCCCGCCGAACGGAGTGCCCGGTGAATGGAAACCCATAGACGATCTGCTCGCGGCCGGATCGGAAGTCCCCGAGCCCGATCTTCACGACCCGCCGGGGCGCGGGGCTCCGCCGCCGCAACCTTCGGAGGTCTTCGCGCTCGATGCCGAGGCGGGCCGCATTCGTTTTGGCGACGGCTTGCGCGGAGCCCGGCCTGCCGCCGGAGCGGCGTTGCGGGTGAGCTATGACTACGGCGCGGGACGCGCAGGCAATGTGGGCGAGAAGACGGTGAATCAGGCTCCGGCGCTCCCCTCCGGACTGAAGGTCCTGAATCCGGTGCGCACCTGGGGGGGCGCGGATGCGGAGCAGGTGGCAGAGGGTGAAAAGCAAATGGCCCGATATCTCCAGCATCGGGACCGACTGGTCACCGCCGACGATTTCGAAACGATCGCGAAACGCACCCCCGGCGTGGACATCGCCCGGGTCGAAGTGCTCGGAGCCTGCAATCCGACGCTCTCGCGGCAGGAGCCCGGCAATGCGCCGGGGGCTGTCACCCTGATGGTCATTCCGAAGCACAGCCCCTCGCGTCCCGATGCGCCGACGCCCGATCACGCGTTTCTCTCCACCGTTTGCGCATGGCTCGATCCGCGCCGGCTCGTGACGACCGAACTCTTTTTGCGGGGACCGGAATACGTTCCGCTGTGGGTTTCGGTGGCCATCGAGATCGTGGCCACCGGAGCCGAGCCGGATGCGTTTCACAGTACCGCGGTGGTGCGCGAGGCGGTGAAGCGGCGGCTGCGTGAGTTTCTGGCGCCGGTGAATAATGCGGATGGCGGAGGATGGCGGCTGCGCCGGCCCGTGCTCCGTCTGGAACTCCTGGCGGAGGTCAGCCGCGTGCCCGGTGTCGCCCTGGTCAACGAACTGCTGCTCGCACGTGACAACGAAACGGCAACCGATCCGATCTTGCTCACGGGCCTGCAACTGCCGCGGCTGGACGGCATCGAAGTCGCGATCGGTTCTGAGCCATTGCCCCTCGATCAACTGCGCGGCGTGGCCAATGCCGGGGCGGCAGTTCCCGGGCGCAGGCGCGTGCCGGTGCCGGTGATTCCTGCGAATTGCTGATATGGACGCCAACCTGACACGATTTCACCTGCTGCTCGGCCGGCGGGACTGGGCTCCGCATACCGCCGGGGAAGGCGGGGAGGGCGGGGAAATGCAGAGCATCCCCGACCCCGCTCTGGAGTGGGACGACTGCCAAAAGGAGGTGCGGCTGCGCGCGGAGTTATTCCGTTTCAAACCAGCGCGGCGGAACGAGGCCCCCACGCAGGACAACCGGCGCGGTGCCGGCGCTGACAGTTATCTGAACTGGTATTGGATCTCCGGGAACCGGCGGGAGATTCGCGTGAAATCCACTGAGGGAACGGCTTCGGCGCCGTTCTGGCCGGCGGCCGGAACACCCGCGGCGACTCCCCGGCACGAAACCATTTTTCAACCCGTCGAACCTGTAACGCCGCTGTTTGCCCTCGTCTTCAGCGGCCTCGCGGTGACGGAAGATCATTATCTCGTCGTCGGGACCCTTGAGCCGAAGGGTCTCCTCGTTTTCGATTTGTTTGGAGGCGGCGCCCCGCAGCAGATTTGCTGGCCGGAAAAAATCGGATTCGAGCCGTTCGACATCGCTCCCCGTTATGGCGGCGGGGTCTGGATTCTCGACCGGAAGAACCGGCGCTTCTGGGGACTCGACCGGAAACTTCGGGTGATAACCCAGGATCAGACGCTGCAGACGTTTTCAGACGCGGAGGGGGCCTCTTTCCAGCCTGCCGCAGGGGATCAACAACCGCACGAAAGCCTCGTTTTTCCGGAGGGCGTGCCGCTCTTCAGCGGCTCGCCGGTCGAGGCGGTCGATGCTGTGGCGATCGAACCCCTGCCGGATGGATCGGTGTTGATCCTCGACGCACCGGAGGACGGGAGGTCGCGCGTGCTGCATTGCCGGTTCGACACGTGTCTTGGGGAGAGTGCACTCGATTTTGCCGCCCACGATTTTGCGCTCGCCGGCGGGATGCTTCTGGTGGTGTCTGCGGAGGGGAACCAGGCGTTTGCCTGTGCCGTCGACGATCCCTCGGCGCCGCTGCCCCTCGCCCTCACCGGCGAATACTATCCGCTCCGGAGGTTTGGCGGAAAGGCGCTCGTCGCCGCGGGGGGCCGGGCTTATTATGATTTCGGGGAGCGATGGCTGCCGCTGGTCGCCCAGCCCAATCCGCGATATGTCAAGGATGCCTGGTTCGAAACCCGGACTTTCGACGGCCGCGATCCGCAGTGTGTCTGGCACCGGCTGATGCTCGATGCCTGCCTGCCGCCGGGCACCACAGTCGATGTCTTCAGCCGCGCGGCTGACGATGAAGACGAACTCAAACTCATAGCCTGGGAGCGCGAACCGGCCCTCCACCGCCGGTGCGGAGGCGCCGAACTGCCGTTCCTGCCGGAGCCGCTCTCCGCGAACCGCGGCACGTTCGAACTGCTGCTGCAAAATGCGCGCGGACGTTTCCTCCAGCTTCGTCTCCATCTCACCGGAGATGGCCGCCATACGCCGCGCCTGCGCGCCCTGCGGATCTATTACCCCCGCTTTTCCTATCTCGAGCGCTATCTGCCCGCCGTCTATCGTGAGGACTCTTCGTCGGCATCCTTTCTGGAACGGTTCCTCGCAAACTTCGAGGGAATCAATACCGCCATCGAGGATCGCATCGCGGCCATGCAGATGCTTTTCGATGTGCGGAGTGCGCCCGCGGACGCGCTGGCGTGGCTGGCTTCGTGGTTCGGAGTTGTGCTCGACCCGGCATGGGACGAGGCGCGCCGGAGGCTTTTCATCGCCCATGCCATGGAGTTCTTCCAGTGGCGGGGTACCGTGCGCGGCTTGAAAATGGCCCTGCGGCTGGCCTTCGATAAACATGTCGATGAGAGCATTTTCGATCCTCCGGGAGCGGATTGCGGCTGCAGCGGGCGCTACCGCATCGTGGAGAGGTTCCTGACACGCCGGACGCCCGCTGTGGAACCGGGCGACCCGACCGCCGTTTCGGAGGGGGCGTTTCCCGTGCCCCGGGGCAGCAGATGGAAGCCTCTGGATGGCGCGGCGGCGCTGCACGCGCGCTTTCAGGCGGCGACGCAGCGGGAGAGATTCACACTGACGCCGGAAACGGACAGTGCTGCGGAGTCCACGCGCGTTGCGTTTGCCCGGCGCGAACTGGGCTTTGTTCCGTCCAACCCGGGCGAGGAACTCGCGGCATGGCAGGCGTTTGCGGGAGATGCCGCACTCGATGTCCCGGACCGCGAGCCGGAGAATGCGGAGATGGCCCGGCGGTGGCGGGCTTTTCAAACCGCTTCCGATTCTCAACCTTATGGTCGGCAGCGGCGTCTGTGGCAGCACTTTCTCATGCGGCGTTACGTGAGTCTTGTCGCCCTCAATCAGGCTCATGCGACGCACTGGGGAGACTTCGACGCTGTGGGTTATCCCTCCGCGCTGCCTGCCAATCCAGCGCGGCTCGCGGACTGGTATGAATTTGAAGCGCGCGTCCTGCCCACTCTCGCCGCTGCCCACCGCTTTACCGTGTTGCTGCCGGTGACGAGCGCTGCTGTCGCCGGAGATGCCGGCCGGCGGCGCGATCTCGAATTGGCCAGCCGCATCATTGATCTGGAGAAACCCGCCCACACGGTGTTCGACGTAAAATTCTTCTGGGCGCACTTCCGGGTGGGCGAAGCCCGCCTGGGCTCCGATACAGTGCTGGGCCTCGGGGCGCGCGATCCTGCTTTGCGCACCGGCCCCGCCGTGCTCGGCGGCGCCTTCCTTTCTGAAACCATTATCGCTGCGGCTCCGCCGGATTCCCTGCCGGGCCGCATCATCACAGGCCGCGACCGCCTGCAACGAACGCCCATCCACACGCCATGAGCCACGCCACCTTCGCCTCCGTCTCCGCCGGCGCCTCGCCTCCCGACCCCCGCATGCACGTCAACTACACTCAGGGCATGGTGCTGGGCGTGGATGACTTTACCCAGGAATTCGCCTACCTCTCCAACCGTGATCAGTGGCTGGCCCGCGACACCATCGGCTATGGCACCGTCAGCGGGCTGCACGTCGCCCTGGAGCCGAAAAACGGCGACGTGGAAATCTCGGTCTCGTCCGGTGTGGCGATCAATCCCCGCGGGCAGTTCATCCGCGTCGCCGCCCGGCAGTGCGCCAAAATCGGCGCATGGCTGGAACTGGAGACCACAAAAAAGAAATTGGCGGAACTGCAGGCCGGCGACGGCGGACCGTTCACGGCATACGTGGTGCTGTGTTATCGTGACTGTCCGGCGGAAATGGTGCCCGTGCCCGGCGAGCCCTGCCGGTGCGACGGCGAAACCATGGCTCCTTCCCGGATCATGGACGACTTCCGTCTCGAATTGACGCTCACCCCTCCGCCGCAACTCGAGGAGGATGTCATCCGTCAATTCGTCGCCTGGCTGCGCGCCGTAAAGGTTGGCGACGAATCTCCGCCGGCTGATCTCGATGCCTTCCTGGAGGCGATTCGCGACGCATTTTCCTCCACCGGCTCACCGCCTTCATCTCCGCCTGGGTTTTTCATCGACAGCCCTCCGTCCGATCTCATGATTCCGTCCGGCCTGGTCTGCGATTGGATGCGGGCCGCGCTGCGGCTGTGGGTCACGGAGTTGCGGCCGCTCTGGCAGGCGCGGTGCGGCCCCCGGTCTGCGTGCGCCTGCGCCGGGCCGTGCGGCTGCCACGGCCAAGGCACCGAACCGGATGACGCTGCATGCGAGTGTCTTCTGCTCGCGGAGGTGACTATTCACCCCGGGTCTCCGCCTGCCGCGACTCTCGACGAAAGACACCGGCCGTTTCTCGTGCACCTGCGGATGCTCCAGGAGATGCTAAGTTGTCCAAGGTGCGATCAGGACGGAACGGTCGCCTCCGGCGCCCTCGGCGACAAAGGTCCCGTTGGCGACAAAGGTCCGGTTGGCGACAAAGGTCCGGTTGGCGACAAAGGTCCGGTTGGCGACAGAGGTCCGGTTGGCGACAAAGGTCCCGATGGCGATCCCGGAAATTTCGTGGAGCATCCCAAGGATGCCGGCCGTTACCACA
>CAZYHO010000019.1:0-3132 GCA_964647495.1 uncultured Akkermansia sp.
GTGCCGAGCGCGTAACTGACCCAGCCGCCGATGCTCGGGAAGCCGTCCTGAACGAATCCCGTGGAGAGAAAGTTTTCCGCTGGTCCGTGGGTGTTTGTCTTGCTGGTGAGCGAGTGGACGAAGGCGATGTCGTCGGTCAGCCCGGCCAGGTGAGGGATCAGATCGGACACCATTTTGCCCGTCTGGCCGCGCGGTCGGAAATCGTATTGCGGCCGCGCGAGGTTGCCGGCCGGCCCCTGGAACGTGACCGCCGGCCCGCCCGCGAGCGGCGTGCCGTCCCGGCGGATCAACTCGGGTTTGTAGTCCCATGTTTCCAGTTGGCTTACGGCGCCGGCGCAGAAAATGACGAGCACGTTTTTGGCTTTGGCCGGGTGGTGCGGCGGGCGCGCGGCGTACGGGCGCGCCGGATCGATGACCGGCGCGGAACCGGCCAACAGCCCCTCGCGGCTGAGCAGGCTCGCGAGCGAGATCGACCCGAGCGCCGTCGCGCTTTCGGTCAGGAACCGGCGCCGGTCGAGCAGCCGGCGGCCGGCCGATGAAAGAAGTTCGGGATGAGCGGTCATGGTATGAAAAGGAATTCACTGCTGTTGAGGATGGCGCGGCAGAGAACGGCCAGGCCGTGGTCGCGCACCACCGGCACCGCCTCGACGGTTTCGCGGGAGAGCGGCTGCCGGCCGTACGCCAGCCGGTAAGCGTGGTCGACCTGCGCGGCCGCGTCCTCCCCGGCTTGCCCGCGGATGCGCGCCGCGAACGCCTCCGCCTGCTCGATGACGAACCGGCTGTTGAACAAGTTGAGCGCCTGGATCGGGGTGGTCGACTGGCGGCGGCGCGAGACGCTCTGGCCGGCGTCCGGGCAATCGAACGCGCCGAACACCGCGTCCGGTTCCATGCGGATTTTGTGGGCGTAAATCATGCGCCGCAACCCGTCACCGGAAAACGACTCGACCGGCGGGAAGCCGCTCAGTCCGCCGCGGGCCTCGAACAGGTCGTAGCCCGGCCCGCCTGTTTCCAGATTCAGCGTGCCGCACACCGCGAGGATGGAATCCCGGATGCTTTCGGCCTCCAGGCGCCGCGACGGGTAGCGCCAGAGCAGCCGCACGTCGGCGTCCTTCGCTTGCGCGATCGGATCGATGTGGCCCGACTGTCTGTATGTTTTGGAAAGTGTGATCAGGCGGTGCATGTGTTTCACCGACCATCCCGAGCGGATGAATTCCGCGGCGAGCCAGTCGAGCAGCGCGGGATGTGATGGCGGCGTGCCGGCGTGTCCGAAGTCGTTCGAGGTCTCCACCAATCCGATCCCGAAATGGCCCTGCCAGAGGCGGTTGACCATCACGCGCGCCGTGAGCGGATTGTCGGCACTGGCGATCCAGTGTGCCAGCGCGAGCCGGCGTTCGCCGTCCGGTGTGTCCTTGGGGAGTGTGATGTTTCCGAGGGCGGAGGGGACCGCTGGCGGCACTTCATCCTGCGGTTGCTCCGCATCGCCACGGTTCAGGAGGTGCATCGGTTCCGGGTTCCCGAAGATGCCGCCGAAAACAGTCTGGGAAGCCCGCAAGGCTGCCACGCGGCCGGAGAGCGCGGTTCGCTCATCCTGGAGGGCCGCCGCTTTGGCCCGATCCTCGCCGCGCAGCCAGGCCAGCGGGTCGACGGGCTCCGCGTCCATTTTACGGCGGTCGGTGGAATCGGCCACGGTGCGCCAGACGCCGGAATCGTCCGCCGCTTCGATGCGGTAGCCGATGGCCAGCCGATCCGCGAATTCCCCCTCGCGATCGCGCCCCCACACGATGCGTTCGATGGTTCGCTCCTCGGGAAATTCGAGCATCATCCACCCGTGTGTCTCGCTGCACATCCAACTGCGCGAGTTCCCGTACTGGCCGTCGTTGATGTAATCCGGCTGGTGCCGGTTGGCGGTGATGTTGCTGCCGGAGGCGCTCCAGGTGGCGCCACTCGAGGCCAGCGCGATATTCCTGCCCTCGGTGTCGAACACCTCGAGTTCATCGATGCAGGATTCGTAGAGGTTTGTCTCCAGAATCGTGAAGCGCACCCGTCGCGCCTTTGCCGGGGCGAACCGCTCGATGTTCATCACCGGATTCACCGGGGGCCGCTCGACGCCCGATCCCGCCGCCGGCACAAACTCCGCGAGCGCCCGGTCGAGTTCACGCATCCGCCCTTCGAGTTGCGTGGCTTCCTGCCGGGCCGCCGCGGACTCCGCCGATCGGATCGGGCGTTCGCCGTACGAAACACCGGCGAAGAAGGCCTGCAGTGAGTAATAGTCCCGCGCGGAAATCGCGTCGAATTTATGGTTGTGGCAGCGAGCACAGCCGACCGTCAGCCCGAGCAGCGCCTCGCTCGTGTTGATGACGATTTCGCCGAGTTCATCCTGCCGCGCGAGCCGCATCGACTGTGGGTCCTGGCCGATTTGCCCGGGCAGCAGGCGTGCCGCGGACACGAGGAACCCGGTGGCGGCATCCACGCCCAGTTGGTCGCCGGCGATCTGCTCGCGGATGAATTGATCGTAAGGCGTGTCGGCGTTGAAGGCGGCGATGACGTAATCGCGGTATGGCCATGCGTTGGGGCGCGGTGTGTTCACTTCGAAGCCTTCGGTGTCCGCATAGCGAACGACATCCAGCCAATGCTGAGCCCAGCGTTCGCCGTAGCAGGGCGAGGCGAGCAGCCGGTCGACAACCCGTGCGTGCGCGCCTTCGCCGGTGTCTTCGAGAAAGGCGCTCACGTCCTCCGGGGCAGGCGGAAGCCCGGTCAGGCCGAACGTCACACGGCGCAACCACGTGAGGCGATCAGCCTCCGGCGCCATCGTCAGCCCGTTCTCCGCAAGCTGCTCCGCAATGAACGAATCGAGCGAGCGGTCAGCATCGAACGAATCGAGCGGGGCAAGCGGTTTGAGCGACCAGTGGTCGGCCTTGTCATCGATAACGGGTTGCACATCGCGGACGAAGTCGATCTCGCGAGCGACGGCCCCCGCGGCCACGGCGATGACGAGAAATGCGGCGATCGCGTGCATGATGGAACTAGCGGTACGGGTTGCCGGCATTGAAGAGGGCACGCACGTCATCATCGCTCATGGCGCACGCGAGGATGACCAGTTCATTGATCCGCATGGTCGTGACGTGATCGCTC
>CAZYHO010000019.1:3232-22148 GCA_964647495.1 uncultured Akkermansia sp.
GGCGCACGCGAGGATGACCAGTTCATTGATCCGCATGGTCGTGACGTGATCGCTCATCCGGCGCCCCTGCCCGGAACGGCCGCGGTCCCAGTTGTCGTTGCGGAGCATTTCAACCAACACTTTGCGCCGGCAGCCAGCCAGTCAACGCCATTCCGCCCCGCGGCGGAACTAACATCCGTTCACAAACCTGTTGGAGTACCGGCTTCAGCCGGACGCGAAGCCTGGCGCGAAAAACGTTCCGCAAAATGCTGCGCTTCCGCCTGAAGGCGGGACTCCAACCGAACGTCGTTCCGCACAGGTGTTCAGTTGGAGTACCGTCGGTAAGACGGAACCCCAGGCCAAGCCGCAAAGCCGTTTGCACAATACCGTTCCTCACACGGCTCCGCGTTTCCGCCCCGCGGCGGAACTCCAACCTTCGCGCACAGGCTGTTGGGGCAATTCGAGACACCCATGCGCGCCGTTCGGAGGAAAAGTGGGTGTCTCGCTTCAGTCTCTACCGGCGAATGTCGCCGCCTCGCTCCGAAATGAAATGTATGGGCGAAGGGGAACCGGTCAGCCGGAGGATGCTCTGCGCCAGCGTGGCAATGGAGGTTTCCGTTCCGGAGCCGATATTGTACACCCCGTGCAGCCCCGGTGCTTCCAGCGCCCGCAGGATGGCCGCAACCACATCCTCCACATAAATGAAATCGCGGGTTTGCGAGCCGTCGCCGGAGACCGTCAGCGGCTCTCCCGCGAGAGCCTGGCTGATGAAGGCGTGCACCACCGCCGCCGAGGAGGCAAAGACCAACTTGCGCACCCCGGCCGCAACGGCCTCCTCCAGCACCGTCACCAGCCCCTGAATGTTCGTCTCCACGGCTTCTACCGGGTGACGCATGGATTCCGGGACGCTGGCCAGAGCCGCCAGATGAACCACTGCATCCATACCCTGCATCGCTCCGTGTACCAAAGACCGGTCTGTGATGGATCCGCGGATGGTTTCGATTCCTGGTAAGATTTCCCAACCATGCGAGGGCTGTCGAAAACAATTGTCTAGCACCCGGAGAAAAGTCCGCAAATGTATATGTTCATCAGCGAAATCAAAACCAATAAAGCCAGTTCCCCCTGTTGCCAGGATTCGCATCACAATCGCCACTACATATTCTGAAATCAATATCTCCGCTATGTTTATTTCTTAAGCGTCACATTTTTTCCATCGAATGACGCCGAAATTATCTCCATTGTCCCAAGATTAACAACCACATTGGCGGGAATGTCATTTGCATTAAAGAGAAAAATATTAAGAGCATCATCGACAAGCGTTGTATTTACAATGCTGATGCCGGGGCGCGAAGTTTCGTTAAAGACGTAAGATGCGCCCAGATGCTCTTCAATGGATATATGATCGACGATGATATCGATGCCTGTACTGTCCGTGAGGGCGGTTTTGGCCAGAGAATTAAAAGCATCAGGCAGACTCCGCTCACCAGCATCTGAGAACGACGTGCGATACCTGGCAAATGTCAATCTGCCGGAATGGGAGGGTTTGGCAAACATTTATACCTGGGCAAGTGGATGAACACGGGAGCGATGTTCCGTTTATGAGGAAACTGTGACATGAGCGATCAGAGACACCCATTGAACATTAAACGACAAACCCGAAAGCGGACCGCACCTGGCTCCACGGCCCACCGTGGCACCGACCGCCTCTTCACCCAAGCCGCCTGTGCTTGCGTGTACCACGGATTCCCCGGAACAGCAGCTCATACAGATAGAAAAGTGGGTGTCTTACCTTCGGCGCTGCTGACCGTGGGACTGGTCTTCATTTGCGTGTGGATGATGAAAGAAGTGTTCCAAGCATGGGCAGCGTGCGAGGATCACGCCGCGACCGGGTACCCGTCAATCGACCTCAAGGTCGATCTCTATCCGGGCAGAGCGGCGATTCTCTCCCCAGAGCCTCCGGCGTTCAGGCAATCGTTCACAAATGAGAAGCCGAAGGCTCTTGGACTTCTGCTGTGAGCATCACATTTCTCCGGGGGGGGGAACGGGCTCGCCTCCGGGCCGGGCGTTCAGTCCACGGAGAGGGAGGTCGATTTGAGACACTCATGCAAGGCCGAACCCGGGGGTGGCCGATTCCGATATTCGAGTGCGTGTCCAGGATTCGCTTCATGCAGCGTCAGGCGCGGCCTTGCGGCCCTTGCGGGCGGCGGCTCGGAGAGGCCCTTGCCGGAGTGCGCTTGCCGGAGTAATCATTCCGCGCCTCGGTCGCCGCACTTTTCTCCAGCGGCGAGGAAAAACCTTCGCATGATCTCCTGTTTCCACGATGACTCGTGATGAATTCGACAGCATGGTTTCCGCGTTGGAAACGAAGTACCGCGGCAGGCATCCGGCGCTTGCCCGGCGCGCGGTGGGTTACGCGGTGATCGGCTATGTCGGGCTGGCTTTTGCGTTGGTGCTGGGCGCGGCTCTTTGCGCGGGAGCCGTGGCCATGATCGTCTTCTATCCCAACTATCTGACCATCAAGCTGGGCCTGATTTTCGGCCTTCCGGCCGGCTATGTGACGCTGGCGGTGATCAAAGGCCTGTGGGTCCGGCTTTCGGCTCCGGAGGGCCTGCGGGTCATGCGTGAGGAGGCGCCGGAGTTGTTCGGGTTGATCGACGGCATTTCCCGCGAGGCGGGCGGGGTGAATTTCGACGAAGTGCTCCTCACGGACGACTTGAACGCCGCCGTGGTTCAGGTGCCGCGGCTCGGCATCTTCGGCTGGTACAAGACCTATCTGATTCTGGGGCTGCCGTTGATGGACTCGATGGCGCCGGACGAATTCAAGGCGGTGGTCGCCCACGAATTCGCCCATCTTTCACATCAGGACGGCCGGCTCGGCAGTTGGCTCTATCGTCTGCGCGCGTCATGGGCGCGCGTCATGGCTTCGCTGGCGGAGCAGGGCGCCCCTCGGCCGATGCTGGCGTTCGTGAACTGGTTCTGGCCACGCTTCAATGCCAGCGCGTTCGTTCTTTCGCGGAGCCAGGAGTACAAGGCGGACGCCTTCGCTGCCAGGGTGAGCTCGCCGCAGGCGGCGGCCAGCGGCCTGCAACGGCTGGCCGTCGAGGCACGGCGGCTGCACGACGGCTTCTGGGACGGAGTGCTGAGCGAAATGAAACGCCGGCCGTCTCCGCCCGACGACGTCTTTCACCGCATGCAGGCGTTTTTTCACACCGAGCCGGACCGCGGTCTGGCCACCCGCTGGCTGGCCGGCGCGCTGGCCATGAAAACGGATACCTCCGACACGCATCCGGGACTCGCCGACCGGCTGGCCGCTCTCGGCGTGACCGCCACCGCGGAGTCCCTGCCGCCCATGCCGCTGAAGCGCGCGTCGGACGAGTGGATTCAACCCGCCCTCGCCCGCCAGGCTCGCGAGCGCTTCAGCAAACTGTGGCACGATGGCGTCAGCCCGGATTGGCAGAAGGCCCACCACGAAAAACAGGAACTCGAGCAACTCCTCGACGCCCCGACCGAGCCCGCCACTCCCGCGGAAACCTGGGAGCGGCTCGTCCTGCGCGCCCGCCTGGACGGGCCGGCCGCCATCCAGCACGATCTCGCCGGTTTTCTGAGCCAGCATCCGGACCATGCCATGGCCCACTACTTTCGCGGCCGCCACCTCGCCGAGAACGACGATCTGGCCGCCGTCCCCCATCTCGAATTGGCGGCCCGCCGCCCGGACTTGTTCCATGAGGCGATCGGCACGCTTGCCGGACTTTACGACCGGACCGGTCGCGGCGACGAAATCGCCGCGCTGAAACGCCGGGCCGACCGCCACGATGTCGCCATGGAGGAGGCCCTGCGCGAACGCGACACCGCCAGCCCCGGCGACCGTTTCCTCCCCCCGGACCTCACCGCCGCCGAAATGCAGTGCGTCGTCACCGCGCTCCGCAAACACCAGGTCATCCGTGCCGCATGGCTCGTGAAAAAGGACGTCCGCCACTTCCCGGAGTGGCGCGGCTTCGTCCTCCTGATCGACGCCCGCTGGCCGTTTTACCGCCTCGTCAGCGAGTCGACCTCGCTCAAACTGCTCAACACCGTGCTCGCCGACCTCAATATCGACGCGTACTTCCTCGCGATGCTCAAAAGCTCGACACCCAAGCCGCTGGCCAAAGCCATCGCCAGGGTGCCGGGCTCGGAGGTGGCGTTCTAAAAAACAAAACTCGATCGATGCGCATTCCCACGAGATAGAAGAGCATCATCAGCAAGTGTCTCCAATCCAGACGACACACGAGAGGCATGCGCCAAAGCATGGATCGCACGAGGCCGCAGAGCGACTGCGGCGCTCCCAGGGAAACCGCGCACTCTGCATGCCCTTCAAATGGACAAACGGCAACCCCCAATCCCGGAGGGATGCCAGAAACGCACCGAGAGCGACAGGGGGACAGACATCTTACGAGAGGGTCAGAGGTCAGAAGCAACGATTCTGCGCACAGGCATGCGTTGGGAGTGCCGGCTTTAGCCGGCCGCGAAGCTTGGAGCGAAAGAGCGTTCGGCATGACGCTGCGCGTTCCGCCTGAAGGCGGTACTCCAACCAGACGGTTTTCGGCGGAAATCGGCTTCAGCCGGTCTACGAAGCGTGGCGTGAATGGACGTTCTCCACACGGGAGGCCACGCCTGACGTGCTCGACACCGTCGAAAACAGGATTGGCGGCACGACCACGTCGAAGTACGATGGCACTCGTGAATTCTCTGGGCCAGCGCACCGAAGTGGACAGCACGGGCCAGATCCATGGCGCGAACTACCGCATCGAAAGCATGGTCTGGGTTATCACTATTTTGCTGTGGTGCATCCCTCTCACGCGTGCGTTTGGCCTGTATCGCAAGTCACAACGCTATTTCGCCGAGACAGGCTCGATTGACGCAGGAAGAGACATGGATTTCAGTCTGGCTCTACTGCTCTCTTACACCTGGTCACTGGGAGCTGCGCTGGGCGTGGTCTGGTGTCTGTTTTCGCGTCCGCGAGCCGTTTTCGCCCTTCCCGTCTGTGTGGTTCTCTTTGCGGCATACGAGGTTATTCGCATCCGGCCAGAGGAGCCGATCGTGTTTTTCCCATCCATGCATCCGTACCGGCCCGCCATCATCAGCATTCTTGCCTTGCTGGTGGCTCTCGCTTTGCGATATTTTCCCCGACGCGGGGTTGTGGAAGAGGCGGCAGACCCCGAATGAGGAGCCGGCGTGTTTTCCCGCTTCCGTTTTGGCGAAGCCGTGCAGCAACACACCCCAACGCTCGGCCTGGTCCCGAGCCGGCGAACCCATAAACCCATAGGCCACATAAGGCCGCATAAGCCCCATAGGCCCATGACCGGATCACGGCAGCACGGCTTCTATGCGGTAGAAGCGCACGAAGTGGACGGCGTCGGTGGGGTCATGGATCGTGGTGACCGGCCCGGTGGCGATGGTGGTGGCGATGGTGACCCACGAGTCATCGAGGAGGTCCGAACTGGCTTGCAGGGCGTACGTATTGCCGGCGACGCTTGGGAAGGTGTACTCGTTGGCGCCGGCGATGGTGATGGACGGAACCGAGAACGGATCCGCCAGGTCGGTGCCGAAGAGGGCTTCAGCCGCATCGGAAAGACCGTCGCCGTCGGTATCGGCATCGGGATCGGGAGGCACGACCGCGCCGTCGGATCCCGGGCTGCCGCCGTTGGCCGCGCTGGCGCGCCAGTTGCGGCCGTCGCCGTAGTCGCCTTCGGTGTCGATGACTTCGAGGCTGGGACCGCCGCTTTTGGCGATGGTCGGCCAGGGGTCGGTGTCGTCGTAGGCGAAGTCATGAATGGCGTTGCCATCGGCATCGAGGATGAGGATTTCCTCGCCGGCGTTGTTGAGCGCGCCGCCCGGCCAGGTGGCGACGACGACCGGATCCTCGCCGTACCGTGCGCGGAAAGCCGCCAGGTTGCCGGTGAGGACGACGCGTCCGCCCGGCGCCACGGTGACGTCCGGAAGCACGACTTCGTCGAAGGGAGTTCCCTGCACGAATCGCACGCCGAGCAGCGAAACAGGAGCCTGTCCGGTATTCATCAGCTCAAGCCACTCCGCGGTGTCGGGCGCCTTGGGTGCGTACATGATTTCCGTGAGGCGCAGGTTGTTGAGCTGGCTGTTGATGTTCGAGGGATCGACGACCAGGGCATGGTCGAAAGCGAAGCGCACGTTCTCGGCGGCGGACGTCGAGGCGAACAGACCGCCGCGCACCAGCGTGCTGCCGGCCGGCAGCACGTGCGTGGTGACCGCCGACCATTCGCCATCGACGCGCCGCTCGAAGTGCAACGTGTCCCCGGTGCGACGGACGCGCAGCCTCGCCTCCAGGCCGGAGAATGAGAGCGCTGTGCCCACGTTCGAGAACGAACCGCCATCGGACCGCCTCACCCGCCAGTTCAGGCCGCCGTCGACACCGAACGCGTACCGGACAGGTGTGCCTCCTTCGAGCGTATCGACCACCAGACCGGTGAAAGCCGCGCCTGTGCGTTTGCTGTCGTAAGTGAACACAGTCGCCAGCGCGATGTCCGAGGCGGCGGGCAGCGGGCGCCAGAGGGCGGGAAACGTGGGGGAGCCGTGGGAAAGCGGGAGGGCCGCGGCATCGGTGAGGTGGACGAGGCATTGGCCCGGCACGTCCTCTAGCGAATACCATGCGGACGGCGCATGATTGTCGCGCACTTTCAGCGCCTGAGGCGTCCAGCGCGGCGAGAGCAGCGTTGTGCCGAAAGAGTCGAAGTCGGCCGAATTGAAGACGAGGATTTCGCGGGCGAGAGATGCCTGCTGGCCGTCCGGATCCGTGGCGGTCACGGTGAACGTATAGATTCCCGGTACATGGAAAGTGGCCGTGCGCTGCGCCGGCGATGGAGTCCCCACCGTCGCTCCGCCGTCCGGCAGATGCGCCCACGCGAATTCAAGCACCCCGCCCTCCGGGTCGAAACTCTGGCCCGCGTCCAGCAGAAGCGGTTCGCCGAGCGCGACGTTGAGCGATGCCGGATCGGCCGCGAGCCGGACGACCGGCGCCGCATTGCCCGACTTCGAATACGCATAGGTGAGCGGATCCCCGATCTGCGCGCCCGCCACATCGATCATGCGCAGCGTGAACTCGTTCTGTCCTTCGCGAAGGACCAGCCCGCTCAGGCTCCAGTTCCGCTGGTTCGTCCACGTCACCACCGCGTCCGGCTGGCCATCGACCACGATCGTGAACGCCGAGGAGGGCGCCGTGCCGGAAAGCGCCACCGTGCCGGCCGTGGTCGATCCCGACGGCGTGGTCACCGCGAATGGGGCGGCATACGAATTTCCCGTGCCGCCGCCGCCGATCGACGCGTTGATTTCCTGCCGGATGCGCGCCTCGCGGTTGTTGAACCAGCTCTGATATGTGCCGGTGCTCACGGACCATGCCGAGGAGGCGGCCTCCTCCGCGGCCAGCCATGACAGCGTGCGCGCCGCCCGGTCACCCGTCGTGAGCCGGAGCATTTCGTTCAGGTAATAATTCAGTTTCCGCCGCGCCCAGGGCTGGTTGATGTAGTTGCTCCATCCGGCATGGCCGCCGACGACCGAGCCTCCGGTGCTACCGAACGCAAGGTCGCTGTCCCAGTGGAGCAAATGAAATCTTCCGTCGGTCGGCCGGCGGTAGAAATAGCCGTTTTTCCCGCGGTCAAGCGTGAGAGAATCCCAGTCCTGAATATACCCGCGGACCGCGGCCATCATTGGCACGAGGTCCGGTTCGAGCAGGCGGTTGATGACCTCGCGATACGTGGCCGCCGGATAGGACGGACTGTTGGTCACGTTGCGGAAAAACTCGATGAGCGGGCCGTAATCGTACTCCGATTCGCGCGAACGGGCCATCCACTCGGTGTGGTAACGCAGCGTGGAAGTGGTTCCTTTGTAACTCCAGTCGGCGTCGCGCGGGGTGCGGTTCCAGTCGTCGGAGAACCACCATTCGTCGTCGCTGCGGTAAAGCTGGCCGGAACCGCCTTCCGGGTAGGCACGGGCGACCAATTCTCCGTCCACCGGCTCCGTATCCTCGCGGATGGCCAGGCTGCCGTTGTTGATCACATGATAGACAAATTCGTTTTCGTTGACCGGGTGGCCGAGCACGTAGAGCCAGTAACGCGTGATCCGGTTGTGGTGGCGGCTGCCGCCCTCGGCGTCGTTGTCGAATGTGTTCTTTTCGCGGCCGCGGAAAAACCTGTCGCGGGGGACCTTCCATTTCCCGCGGCCGAGGTCGGAGCCGCTGCTGCGCGTCCACGGGCTGCCGCTCTTGCGGATCTCGGCGTTGTAATATACGTCGGATTCGTTGTGGATGAACGTGGCGTTGACGTAGTGGTTCGAGAGACGCGGGTATTTGTATCCGTACTTGGCCGAGGGTGAGTCACCGCTCGTGCTGAAAATATCGCGGTCGTACGCCGACACCACAAACCGCTGGCGGCGCAACCGGCTGTCGAGCGTGCGGTTGTCCACGATCCACAGGCCGGGAAGCGAGGCGCCGCCGCGCGGAGCCACACTCGTGCCGCCGCCATCGGCCGTCGCGCGCACATAAAACTGCACGACGCGCCCGTTGGTCTGGTGATCGGTGATCGTCGCCGTGTAAATCCCGTCGTCGGCCTCGGCGTCGCCGCCCGTGCCGTCATCGACCATCGCAGCCGTCTGCCAGGATCCGGCATTGTTGATGTCATCGGCGCGATGCACCACCTCGACGGTCGAGAGCGGCAGCCGGCTGGTCACCCGGGCCGTGACTCGCACAGGTTCCGCCGGTTTCGGCACGGCCGGGCTGTGGAGGACGGAATCGACCTGCGGGAGCGGCGCCGTGGCGAACCGGGAATTCGGTGCGCCGGCGGTGCCGAGGGCGTTGGGGATCGGGATGAGCAACGGGGCGCCGAAGCTATGGTCCCATGTTTGCACGATGAGGCGGTTCTTGCCCGAGATCCAGCGTGCCTCGAAGGTCAGTGTGTAAGTGCGCCCCTGCGTCAGGCCGGTGACATCGATTTCGGCGCGGTTCGGCCGGTTGTCGCCGCGGCCGTCGGAAACGAGATGGAATTCCCCGTCCTCCGCGTAACTCTGGGCGTGAGTTCCCTGGCACAGCCATCCGGAGACGCCGGTGCCATTGGCTGACACGGTGGCGCCGCCGCCCGGGAGCAGGTTGGTGCCGGGTTCGGTGCTCGCCGAGAGGTGCATGTTTCGCAGGGCGATGTGGCTGTCCCCGACGAGGAAAAGATGCAGTTCCTTGTAATCGGAGGGGCCGCCCATGGTCCTGAGCTGAGTCCATGGGCCGGTGATGGTGAATGTCTGCCACTCGCTTTTCGAAGCCTCGTCGCTGGCCCGCCACGCGGACGGCCGGCTGTTGTCCATGTCCGGATGCAGCAATTCCAGCGAACTGCCCTGCGCCGCGGCGAGCGTCGGCCAGTCACCGCCGACGCCGTAGAAGACTTCGTCGGCCAGGTTGCCGTATTCGTCGATGAGGCGGAGCAATTCGCCGCGGTTGGCGAGGCGCCCGCTCCAGGGACCGACCGCGGTGGTTCCGGGGTATGTGGCCATCAGGAAAGCCGGATCGCCTCCCACGAGCAGGAAGCCGCCGGCCGGGACGGTGGCGCCCGGGGCGAAATCGTAGTCCGCCCCGCCGCGCAATTTCCAGCCGGTCAGGCTGACCGGGGAGGCGCTGCGGTTGTGGAGTTCCACGAATTCGCCGTTGCGATGGTCCGATGGCGGATCGGGCATGATTTCATTGATGACGATGGCCGTCTGGAGACCCGGATCGTTTGCGGCGTCGCGTGTGTGGTCCGGTGTCGCGTTCCACCACGGGCGCTCGGGCACGTCCTCCCAGCTCGGTTTGACCGGCACGGCCGGCGGCCAGAGCGCCTGCAGCGAGTCGCGCCCTGGCACGCGGCGCAATTCCGCCCAGCCGAGCACGTTCCGGCCGGCGTCGATGAGCCACAGGGTGAGCGTGCCGTCGCTGTCGGCGGGGAACGCGCAGTCCCAACTGGCGAAGCCGCCGCCGGGTATCTGGCCACTGAGCGGGATCCTGTCGGCGAAGTCGAGGCGCGAGGCGAGGAAGAGGCCGTCGGCCGAGCCGGCGGTGGCGTCCGTGTTTTCGAGTTCGACCCAATCGACGTAACCGCCCTCGCTGAAATGGGCCTCGCTGAGCCGGAGAGCGAACGAGGCGGCCGTGGCGGAGCCGTTGGAAGCGCCGGGTGTCGGCAGCGCGAAGAGAAACCAGCCGGTCCCGCCGGCCGGCTGGCGCCCAAGCGATCGTCCATCGACCGGAATCGCGGCGCTGATGGCATTCAGCGCGGTGGCGCCGTCCGGAGCCGTGAGATAAACCACCGTGGTGGCGCCCACGGTGAGCCCGGATTCGGCGAAACCGATGACGGCATACCCGTTGGCCGGCACGACCAGGTCGGCCTCGATGCGATGCTTCGTCAGGTTGCCCGGCAAATCGCTCAGATAATGATTCTGCAGCGAGATGGGCGATCCGGTGGTGTTGTAGATTTCGACGAAGCCATCGCCGGGGCCGCCCGGTTTCACTTCGTTGATCACGAGGCCGGGCTGGGTGCCGATCTTCAGGCGCGCGCCGAATACCATGTCGCTGCTGCTCAGGTTCACCTGGTGCACGGAGGCGGCCAGCACGTTCTCGCCATTGACCAGTCCGCTCGCCGGTCCGGTTATTGCATCGAGTTCCTCACTCGCATCGCCGACCGTGCGGCTTGCACTCGCATTCCACGCGCCCGGACTGTGGCCCGACGCGCCGAGCAACTGCCCGTTCAAGTAATACACCACGCCGTCATCGATGACCTGGTCGATGCTCACCGTCGCCCCGACCGGGCTGCCGGCGAATGTGAACGTCTTCCGGAACAGAGTGACCATGGTCTGGTTCGGGGCGCCCACGGTGGTCTGCATGCCAGGCGCCGGCACGCCGGCATTCTCGAACCCCAGCAATCCGGGGCCGCTGCTCCAGCCGCTGTCGTCGAAGCCCAGCCCTTGCCACGCCGTGCCCGGATTGCTCGTGGGAATGTGCCATTTCCACGTCGTGCCGTAGTCGAACATCACGGCCGCGGAGCCGACGCCGACCTCCGGGCTGCCGCCGGGAAACGGTGTCACCGCGCCGAATTCCGAATAACCCGGCGTCCCGCCCGCGTACCGGCTCGCGCGCCAGTTCCGGAATGAATCGATCTCGTTGTTTTCGTTGCGCAGAACCAGCGAATGGCCGGTGCCGTCGGCCGCCTTCGGCCAGTTGCCGCCATTGCCGTAATCGAGAAGGCAGATGACGACGCCGTTCTTGTCCTCGAGGATCACTTCCTCGCCTTCGTTCGCCAGCGCGCCGGTCCACGGGCCGAAAACACGCACATCCGGTGGGATGCTCGGATACGCCGCCCGCGTTTCGGCCTCGCTCGCGGCGCTCACCACGATCCGCTCCTGCGCCTGCAGGATGTGCGCCTGCGGGGCGGCATCGGAAAATTCCGGGAATGTGTAACTCACACCGCGGGTGAACCTCCACTGCGCGATATCCAGCGGGGTATGCGTGATGTTCCAGAGTTCGATGAATTCCGGCTTTCCCGCTGTCGGGCGATACATCACCTCGCTGAAGACCACCTGAACCGCCAGGGCGGCGTGCCCGGCAGCCAGACAGGCCGCCAAGCCCATCCAGGAAAACAATCTAAGGATTCGTCGTGAGCGGGCGTGGGCGAGGGGGTGTCGCGTCATCCGGCCAGTATACCGGAATTTCACACTTCTGTCACACTTCAGAGTCCCGGTAATCCCTCGCCTGCCACCTCATCCAATCCCCGAGCCGGGTGGACGCCGTGCCGCGGTGCCGTGCGGCCCGCCGCCGCCGTCTCCCCGGCGGCCTGGTGCGTCTGAACAGCGGCGGTTATGGTGTTCACGTCGCGCAGGATGCCTTTGGCCGCCTCGGCATCCGATATCTTCAAGCCAAAACGCTTCTCGAGCGCCACCACCAATTGCAGCGCGTCCACCGAGTCCAGCCCTAACCCCTCCGGCGCGAAAAGCGCCACGTCGTCCGCGATTTCATCCGGCGGCTGCTGGAGCATCAACTCCTCCACCATCGCTTCCTTGATCTCCCGCTTCAACGCGGCCGGCGCATCTTCACACATCTCCGAAACCATGAACGCCACCCCCCCAGCGTCAACCAGAGTCCCGCCACATCGATCAGCCGCCGGGTTTCGAGGGAAGGCCAATACCGTTCATTGGCGGTTAATTGAACCGTTTGGGGGCAAGACGGGTATGGCCGGTTTCTCCAGGAATTCACGGCGCAGGCGCGCCAATTCGGGCGCGATGTCGTCGCCTTCATGAAACCATAACCAGCCGCGGGCGCTGCGGGTCTCGCCGGGCGGGCAGTCGGCGAGCGCGGGATCGGCGTGCAGGCACGGGACTGGCGGGTTTTGCCAGGCGCGGTCGAGCGGTTCCCAGGCCGTGATGATCCACCGGCGGCCGGTTTCGTCGCGTGCGGCGGCAAACGGGGGATCGAGCACCTTGTTGTCGCCCGACTGCACGGCGAAACCGGTGGCGCGGCCGAGCATCGCGCATACCTGGGCGCGCAGGCCGGTCAGCGGCGCGTCGGATTCATTGCGAACCCACCAGCGAAACTCGACATGGGTGGGGTGCGGCACAGCGTGCGTCCCGAAAACGATGCCGTTGGGCAGTCGGCGTTCGCTGGCCATCGAACCGTCGGAGCGGCGCTTCCATTCCAGCGGTTCCAGCGAGACGCCGCGTTTCGTCCAGATGGTGTCGATATGAGTGTGGGCAAGGTACGTCAGGCCGAGATTCGACCAGATGGCTTCCGGGACATCGACGACCACATACCCGCCGTCCTCCCAGGGCGGAAAGACGCTCAGTTTCGTGTCGCGCTGCGGATCGACCGCGCCGTCGAAAAACCCGAGCCGCGGGTGCCGGCCGCCGGGATACGGCAGCAGCTTGAGCGGATCGGCGGCGTCGCGCGGCGGAGGCGAGGCGGCCAGGTGAAATCGCGCCCGCGCCACCTCGATCTCGGCCACGGTCAGCCCGGTCGCCGCCGCCGCCTCTTCAGTCGAATAACCGTGGTGCACGACCATGCTTTCCAGCCAGAACCGCAGGTCGGACTCGCCCAGCGGGCGCCGCGGCATGCCGGGCGCCGGGTCCGCTGCACCCGCCACGGCGGCAAGCGTCATCCACACAACGCCGGCCCCCCAGATCCGAAACCGGCGTCGCGCCACATGGTTGAAGCGGCACAGAAACGCCGGCAAACGGCGATGGCAAAGCGACATACGCAACATCCGCGTGTTATGGAGAAATCCGCCGCCCCGCGCAAGTCCGCATCCGGCGGACCGCGAGATCCCCCCGATCATGAGCAAGCTTTGAAGGGTCGTGTTTTCCTGCGGAGCGCCGTATCCTGGGAGCGCCGCAGTCGACTGCGGCCTCGTGCGTATCGGCATGGAGGCAGGGCTCTTGTGTCGCGGCTGAAGAGCTGGGACACTGTGTTCTTGATCGGCTCCGCGGCGGGGCCGACGAGCCGCAGGCGCCTGCGGCGCTTCGACTGCGGCGCTCCTGTCGCGCCCCCGTGAACCGCATCAAAAAAACCGCTGGACATAGTGTTGTAATAACACTATTATGCCGTATGAAAACCATGAGACCACCGGAGCCCGCCTTTTTGCTTCCCTTTGCGCGCAGCTACCGGGTTGTGCCCGGTCGATTGTTTGCGGGTTTTTTTCCTGGCGACCGCGATCCTGCGGTGGGGCGGGGCAAGCTCTCGGCGCTGCCGGATTGCGGTGTCACGCACATCGTCAATCTGATGCGTGAAACGGACGCCGATCCTCTCGGTCGCCTGCGCGCGCTCACGGCGCCGGTCCGCGAGCACTTTCCGCAGGTGCCCGAAACCTCCGAACAACAGGGCTTCGTGCGGCGCTGGAGGGTCGGCCAATGAGCGCGCCCGGCCAATCCCGGCGTTTTCTCGGTGGCCTCTACGGCTCGCTCGTCGGCGACGCGCTCGGGGTGCCCGTCGAGTTTGCGTCGCGTCCGGCGCGTCGGGAAGATCCGGTGACCGGAATGCGCGCCTACGGCACGCATCGCCAGCCCGCGGGCGCCTGGAGCGATGATGGCGCGCTGCTGCTGTGTTCCGTGGAAAGCCTGGTCGAAGCGGGTTTCGACCCACAGGACATGGGCGAGCGGTTCGTGCGCTGGTATGACAACGGCCACTGGACCGCGCACGGCACGGTCTTCGATATCGGCAACGCCACGCGCCAGGCCCTCGACTGCCTCCGCCGCGGCGTGCCCGCCGAACTGGCCGGCGGCGCGGATGAGCGCGACAACGGCAACGGCTCCCTCATGCGCCTCCTGCCGGTCGCGCTGGCCGGTCTCGGACACGACGACAGTGCCTTCGCCGCCCGCCTGGAGCGGGCCTCGGCCATCACGCACAGGCATGAGCGATCGAAAATGGCCTGCGTGTTCGCCGGCCTGGTGGCACGGGCACTCTGCGGCGGCGCTCATCCTCAAGATGCCGTGAATCAAGCCCAGGCCTGTTTCGCCGGGCTCTACGAGCGAAGCGGCGAACTGTCCCATTTCTCCACCGCGCTCCGGCACGATCTGGCCACCCTGCCGGAAACCGAAATCCGCTCAGGCGGTTATGTCATCGACACCCTCACCGCCTCTCTCTGGTGCCTGCTCACCACCACCAGCTTTTCTGACTGCGTCCTCCAGGCCGTGAACCTCGGCGACGACACCGACACCACCGGCTGCGTCGCCGGCGGCCTGGCCGGCCTGGCTTACGGCCTCGACGCCATCCCCGCCGAATGGCGCGCCACCCTGCCACGCCAGGACGACCTTCACGAGTTGTTCGGGCGGTTTGTTTTATCTCAAGCGTGTGAGTTTCTTCCCACTCTGCCATAATGAACTTGATAGTCACTCAATACACGCAACAAGCCAACCTGTGGCCTCAATCCGGCCGCCATATCCTGGCGCAGTTCGATGTGGATTCGATCGTCGTCTATCAAGCCTATCGTCAGTCGATTACAACACATGCCGTCGAGCACCAATGTTTCGGCGGCGAGTTCAGTTATTCGCGCATGAGTTGGATCAAGCCCAATTTTCTCTGGATGATGTTCCGTTCCGGCTGGGCGGCCAAGGAAGGCCAGGAACATATCCTGGCCATCCGGCTGCGGCGTCCCTTCTTTGACGAAGTGCTGGAAGCAGCCGTGCCTTCGACTTTCGATCCCACACGTTTCGCCGGTCACGCTGATTGGAAAGCCGCTGTCGCAACATCCGATGTCCGCCTCCAGTGGGATCCCGATCACGATCCCCATGGCAACTGCCTCGAACGCCGCGCCGTCCAACTTGGTCTCCGCGGCGAAATGCTGCGTCGCTTCGGACAACAGGACCTGCTGTCCGTCGAAGACATCACGCCCTTTGTCATCGAACAACGCGATTTTCTTGCGGCTGGCTTGGAAACACTGTTGACGCCAGTCGAAGAAATCTATTGCCCTTCCCGGCCAGGCGCCGCTGTCGCTGTCGGCCTCGATCACATCCATCCTCCAACCTCATGACACGAGACACTCTCATCACCGGAATCCAAAGCGATTTGTCACCGCGATGGCTCTTTTTCTGGGGACACCAGCCCTCGAAAGACGGCAGTCTGAGCAACTCCTGTTTCAGCCAGTGGTGGGAAGGCCATCCCTTTGTCATCGATGGCGTCCGCTACGCCACTGCGGAGCATTTCATGATGGCTGAGAAGGCGCGCCGCTTCGGTGATGTAGAGGCGCGGGCGAGAATCATCGCGACAACAAACCCGGCCGCCGTCAAGAAGCTGGGACGAACTGTTTCCGGTTTCTGGAAGCCTGTCTGGCTTGAGGCCCGGTGGGACATTGTCGTACGCGGCAACCTGGCCAAGTTCGGGCAGCACCCCGAATTGAAGGCGTTTCTCCTCCAGACCGGTGATCGCGTCCTGGTCGAAGCCAGCCCCCATGATCGCATCTGGGGCATCGGCATGGCGGCAAGTGATGCCGACGCCGAAAATCCGGCAAAATGGAAGGGACTGAACCTTCTTGGCTTCGCGCTCATGGAAGTGCGTGAGAGGCTGAAAAGAGAAGAGCCATGAATGCGATTCTCGAAGAGCAAGTCCTTATTCCTCACCAGGAAACTGAAACCCTGTGGCATATCACCGTGTTGTCGAACCTCATCCGCGGCTACGACAAGTATGCGCGCGTGTATTCCAAAACGGGCATCGCCGAGAGCACTTTTCCTGATCGTTTCTTTTTGCTGCGGCGCAACGAGATTCACTTCGGCATCGCCAAAGCGAACTCGCTCCTGGAGCGGCTCGGCACGCAGGGAAACCGGCTCGTGGCCATGCGGACCGTTGTTCCGAAGCATGAACTGCGGGAAAACGAACGCACGGGCATCGGCCGTTTCATCGAGCGGGGGCACATCGCGCTCGATGGCGTGGCTTGGGTGACCGGTGTGACGACGGCGCCACAACTCGAATCCGTTGCCTTGGAAGAGGCGTGCGCGTTATCGTTGGAATTGTTGCGGCCACGCTTGCATCCGTTCGAGACACTGCGGCCACGTTCGTTCTCCATCCTGCCCGTGGCCAGGGGGTGCCAGGCGGCGTGCCCGTTTTGTTTTTCCGAGGCGTCGGTCTCGGCGGAGCAAGACCAGGCACGCCTGGATCTCGAGCGAGTGCGCGACTTGGCGCTGGTTGCTCGCAACAGGGGTGCGGAGCGGTTCGTCATCACCGGCGGTGGCGAACCCGGTCTGGTGAGCCATGAGATTCTGCGTCAGGCAATCACCATCGGCAGTGAGACCCTCGGCAAAACAGTGCTTATCACCAATGGCCACCATGTGGCCAAGCGCGATCCTGAAGCTCAAGCAAAGATGCTGGCCGAGTATCACGATGCCGGGCTGCGGGTTCTGGCCATCTCGCGGCATCATCACTCGGATGAGAGAAACGCGCAGATCATGAACTTTGCCGCCTTCCAGGACTTCCGAAACGCGTTGATGCGTGAGCGTGACGACGTACTTGACGGTGCGGAAACGAATCTGTATCGGGCGCTTGCGCGCCTGGCGGTGCCGCCCACTTCGGCGCCCGAGAAAACCGTGCATCGCTGCCATCTGGCATCGGAATGGGCTCAGTGTTTTGGGTTGGACGCCTCCGCCGTCAAGCGGGCGCTGGTTTCCTGCGGGGTGCGCGACAGCCTTGCGCGGCTTTTTCGGCATTATGCCGGACAACACGCGCGGCTCTGGTTGCCGGAGGACAACTATCCCGTTTACGCCGAACTCGCCCCCACGGCAGGCCTTTCCTTCGGACATTCCCAACCCTCCCGGAGCCCGAATGGCCCGACGGCAGACATCCTGATGTAAACGAAGTGCTGCTCGTGACTCATCCGCTGAAACCCCGTGGCCGGAGGTTGAATGCCGCGGATGTGGCTGCCTTGTCGAACTGGCTCGCCGTCAGTTCGCGACGCCGGTTGCTGATCGATACTGCCTATACGTTCGACACTCGATTCGACCCCGCCACGAGCCGGCTCCTCGCCACCGACCAGGCGATCTTGTTGCACTCGGTCACAAAAGGCTGGCTGCATCCGCGCTTGTTCGGCATTGCCCTGGTTCCCGAGCAGGATGCCAATGTTTTGACGCCTTTGTTTCGCGCCCATGCGCCCTCTCAAGACAACTTGGCGCGGGCGAGGCAGATGCTCGGACCACATGCCAACATGCCCGCGCTGGTCGCCGCGGAACTGGCTTCGGCCTGGAGGCGAATGCGAGAACGCTTGCCTTCCGCCATGTCAGTGATGCGGTACGACGACACTCCCGGCTACTTCATTTGCGTGAGCGGCTCGTGGCGCGAGCTGCTGGACACGCATCGCGTTCTCGGTCTTCCGGCCACCGTGTTCGGCTCCGCCCGGAAAGATATCACCATTCTCAGCAGCCTGGTGTTTGTTTGAGTGGACATAGTGTCATAAATACACTATAAGTTCCGCATGTCAAACGATCCCATCTCCCTCCTCCTGGAAACACTTCAGTCCGACATCACCACGCTCGATGTCGATGCCATCGTCAACGCGGCCAATTCGTCGCTGCTCGGCGGCGGGGGCGTGGACGGGGCGATTCATCGGGCGGCGGGACCGGAATTGCTGGCGGAGTGCCGTGCGCTGAACGGCTGCCGGACAGGTGAGGCGAAGATCACCGGAGGCCACCGTCTCAAGGCGCGGCATGTCATCCACACAGTGGGACCGGTTTGGAATGGAGGAAGGGGAGGCGAGACGGAGTCGCTGCGCTCGTGCTACACGAACGCTTTGAAATTGGCGGTGGAGCATGAACTGGGAAGCATCGCTTTTCCGTGCATATCGACGGGAGGGTATCGCTTCCCGGCGGACCAGGCGGCGCGGATCGCGGTGGAGGCGGTGCGGGAGGTCTTGCGGGAGCCTTCATCCATTCGCCGCGTCATTTTCTGCTGTTTCGCGGAAGCGGACCGACGCAAGTATGAAACCTTGCTCGCTCATTCATGAAGACCACCACACTCTACCGTCCGGTCGGTTCCGGGGAACTCGCGTTGATCGAGGCTTCGGGATGGAAGGCGTTTCCGCCACGTTTGCCCGAGCAGCCGATTTTTTATCCGGTGATGAACGAAGCCTACGCCGTCCAGATTGCCCGCGACTGGAATGTCCCCGCTTCGGGATCGGGTTATGTCACGCGCTTCGAGGTCGAGACCGAGTTTCTGGCTCGTTACGAAGAGCAGGTTGTCGGCGGGGCCGTTCATCGTGAATTGTGGGTGCCGGCGGAAGAACTGGAGGAATTCAACAGCCACATCGTTGGTCTGATCGAAGTCACGCACTCTTTCGTTCCTCAGTCCCGTTGAAGCCAGGATGCCAATTCCGACGCATGAAACGTGACATGCATGCGCCGATTCTGGGCTGCCTTCTTGGAACGGCCGTGGGAGATGCGCTGGGGCTGCCCT
>CAZYHO010000020.1:0-9698 GCA_964647495.1 uncultured Akkermansia sp.
GATTTTCCCGGCCGCGTTCTCCGGCTGTACGGGCCTGACGAGCGTGACCATCCCGGACAGTGTCGCCTTCATCGGAGGTGAGGCATTCTCCGGGTGCACCGGCCTGACGAGCGTGACGATTCCTGACAGCGTCACTTCCATCGAAAACTACGCATTTTCAGGTTGTACCGGCCTCAGCAGTATCACCATTCCCGGCAGGGTCGAGTCCATCGGATACAGGGCATTCTCCGGCTGCGCAGGTCTGACCGGCGTGACCATCCCGGACAGCGTCGCCTTCATCGGAGGTGAGGCATTCTCCGGGTGCACCGGCCTGACAGTCATCACCCTTCCGTGCGATGTTACAAGATCCGGGAGGGATGTGTTTTCCGGCTGCACGGGCTTGGCCAGCCTCATCTTCGGAGATAGAGTCACTTATATTCCCGAGTTTGCGTTCGGCAGCCTGCCGAATCTGACCAGCATCACGCTTGGTGGTGGCGTCAACTACATCGATAGCGATGCGTTCCATGGTTGTACGAGCCTGCTGGAATTCATCGTGGCAGCGAACAACACCACCTTCAGTAGCCTGAACGGAGTGCTGTTCGATAAGAATCAGACTGAACTCTTGAAATACCCCGCAGGCAGAATCGGTGGTTACACGATCCCGAAGAGTGTCACCCGCATCGAAGCATGGGCGTTCGTCGACTGCGCGGGCCTGACGAGCGTGACCGTTCCCGGCAGCGTTATGGCCATTGGCGAAGATGCCTTCATCGGCTGCCGGAATCTCGCCAGTGTACTTTGGATGGGCAATGCCCCGTATATAAATCCCGGCGACAATGGGTGGTCCTTCGGCCGGAACACCACGATGTATTACTTCGAAGACCGCACGGGCTTCAACTCGGGCCGATGGATGAGCTATCGCGTGGTCGCCTTGACCCCCTTTGATCTCGCGGACGACGCGTTTAATGTCCTGGCGATCACCGCTGCCGACGCCGGAAAGTTCGCTCTCGTCACGTTCGGCAAAGAAGGCCGGACTTACCAACTCCAGCGCCGCGCCGATCTCGCCGGGGCCGCGCCATGGACTCTCGTCATCACCGCCGGCCCGCTGACGGAGGACCAGGTGCTGGAGCTGGCCGACGCGGACGCGCCGGCGGGGCAGGCATTTTACCGCGTGGTCGTGGTGGCGCCGTGAGCGGAGGTTCGCTCAATCTTCCCGCGAACACAAATCTTGGCATGGGTATGGGGTATGGGCTCAGCCCCATGCCCCATGGGGTCTGTCCCCCAATCGCGTGCAGGATGGGAACGGTTGAGGCAGGCTGACGCTCGATCACAGCCCTGTACACTCCGACCCGCCATCCTTGATCCGTGATCGACCCCCACTCAATGCGCGCCATTCTCTGGAATGGCTACAGTACAATAGATATCACTTTACATGCAGAACGCCGCGCATGATAGCGGCGTGGCCGGGGAAGGTGCAGAGATACGGATAGTCGCCGATCTGCGCCGGAGCGGTGAAATGAATGGTGGTGGAGGCGGCGGGCTCGACCAGCCGGGTGTGGACCAGCACCTCGGACACGGGCGGCACGTAGTGCAGCGCGAAGGCACGGTTATCGGCGATGAACTGGTTCGCGGCCGCGAACATTTTTGCGGTCGAGCCGGGCACGCAGAGCACCCAGTTGTGCGGCACCACGTCGGGGTTGTCGAAGACGAGGGTGAGGGGTTCGCCGGCCTGGGCCGTCAGTTCGCGTTGGACGAATTGCAATCCGGTGGTGGCCTGAAGGCGCAGTTCGCGACCGGGGCGGCCTTGCTCCCACCGGACCGGCTGCGGGGTGAGTGCCTGGCTTTGAACCGAGGTTTCGGCGTCCGGCAGTGAGATTTTGGCGATGGCCTGATAGCCTGGAAAATCGGTGAAGGGCGGCCCCAGTCGGTGGATGGTAACATAAAAATCCCGCGCCACTGCTTTCAGTCCGGTGGCGTGGAGATGCACGGTGTGGACCGGATGAAGCTGCGGGATTTCCACGAAGACACGCCGCCCGTCGTCGAGCACCTGCACCGAGGTGACAGCCAGCCGGTCATGCCCCGGCAGGCCGGGCTGGCGCGCGGAAAACTCATCGCTGCCATACGCGCCACTGTAGTGGTAGTTCCACGATTGGGCGAGCCAGCCTTCGCCGATGTCCTCGCGGGTGAGCGGATCGGCGAAGGTCAGCAGGAGGCCGTTGTCGCGCGCTTCAAAACTGATTGGGACGCGGGTGGGCGCGCCGCCGGTGTAGCGCAGGCGCTGGAAGCTGCCCGGCTCCGTCGCGTAAGTCACCCAGCCGGTCATGCCGGTCACCCAAAGCTGCCCGTCCAGCGGATGAAAGCGCCCCCGATGCGCGCCGGACGCAAAATCCCCCGGCAACGGCAGCACCAGGCCCTGGCCGGGAAACGCCGCGTCGCGCGCCACCAGAAACGCCTCCGCCGCGCCGAACGAAAGATGCACCAGCATCCCCGCCGGCATGCCCCAGCGGTCGCTTTCGACAAAGACCTGGCCGCCGCACGAATGGTCGATCCCGCGCGGCAGATACACCACCGGCGGCACATGGCCGAGCGATCCCGCTTTCGGTCCGCCGTGGCCGTAATGGCCGCCCGGCGTCACTTCCGCGATCATCGACGCCGGGGTCCACTCGCCTTCCTGGACGGCGACGATGCTTTCGCCCCGTGGGCCGAGACCGAGGCCGTTCGGATTGCGGAATCCCGTCGCCAGCACTTCGTTTTTCCGCCCGTCCGCCGAGACGCGGCACACGCCCTGATGCGAAGACGCGAAATAAAACCGCCCCGCCTCATCGCGTTGCAGCCCGGTGGTGTAATCGTGCCCGGCCACCGATGTTTGGGCGGCGTTGGAAAAGCATTCGTAAAAATCCGCCTCGTCGTCGCCGTTGAAATCGTGCAGCCGGGTGATCTGGTCGCGGCCACGCACGCAAATTATTCCTTCGGCGATCTTGAGTCCGAGTGCCTGGTGCAGGCCCGCGGCAAAGCGCTTCCACCGCACTTCCTTCATGTTCCCCTGCAAGCCGCGCACCAGCCACACTTCGCCCTCGAACGTGCAGAGCGCGGCGTCGCCATCGGGAAAGAAATCGTGGTCGCCGAAGTGAAAGAGCGAGTTCCACGGCGTGGACGCGGGCGTTGCCACCGCGTCCACCGCGTAAACCGCGCCGGTGCCCGGCGTGACCGTCGTGGTGAAAGTCTGCGGCCACTGCGCCGGGCCGCCGCGTTGCAACTGTTCCAGCCGCCCGGCCGTCGCGCGTTCTCACGAAGCGCCCGCTTTCGCACCACGCGCTGTCCAGCCACTCGCCGCCCTCGCGGGTGTAATGAAAAACCACGCGCGGACCGTGACGGTAAAAACCATGATAAACGAACGATCCGGCCGTGGCGGGCGGCTCCTCCGGCAGCGGCACACGTTCACCCACCGGCCTGACGCCTTCCAGAAACCCGAAGCGCCCCACGCCGAATTTCAGGAATCCGCCCTGCCACGCCGCCACCCAGCGCAGCGTGTCCGGATCGAAACACGCCGCCATCCCGCCGGTTTCTCCCAGCCGCACACACACCGCGCGCGGCACCGTCAGGCCCCAGCCCTGGAAAATCTCCGCCTGTGCGGACCCGACCTCCATCCGGTTGCGCGCGTCGCTCCGGAAACTCTCCTCCGGCTGGTTGCCCCAGTGGCCAAAGCCGCCGCCATCCAGGCCGGGAAAGGGATCGAGCAGCTCCGGCGGCGGGTGTTGCGTCGCCGCGTGCCGCAACTGTTTGGCGTAAAAATCATAAATCCGGTCGCGATTGACCGGATGGGCGTGGAGCGGGTGATTTTCAGGATCGAGCGGCGGTCGCGTCGGACGGAACGACGTTCGCGGCCCGGCGTCTTCCGGCTTTTCAAACGACCACAAGGCCAGCGTGGCGTCGTCCGTCTGTGGCGCGGCTGCAGGCAACTCCGCCGGTGGATGCGCGCCCTGGCGCAACCACACTTCGTCGATCACCCCGCGGCAGCCGATCCCGCCTTCGACCAGACTGCCGATGCCGATGCCACCGGGTTGCTCCGCGCCTTGCCGGGGCGGCAGCGGCGTGTCTTTCACCAGCGCGCCATCCACGAAAAGCCGGAGCCGCGCATCCTCCAGCACCGCCGCGACGTGATGCCATTGATTGTCGCACAGAGCGACGCCGCTCGCGTAATCACCACCCTGGCCAGGCAGATAGACGTGAAAATTTCCCGTCCCGACGAAGGAATACAGTTCCCAGTGCGCCGACGACGACTTCGGACCGCTCGCGACGAGAATGTTGAAGCCCGTCTTGTCCTCCAGTTTCGCCCAGCATTCGATGGTCAGCGGCCGCGCGCGCCAGGCGGGTTGGCCGCGATGCACCACGCCCTCCACGCGGGCGTCCAGCGCCTTGCCGAACCGCCCGCCCTCGATGATCGCGCCGACCTTTGGCGGAAACGGCGGTGGACCTCCCGAGCCGGGCTGGTCCAATTCCTTCCGCAGCCATTCCAGCCCGCGCAGATTGTTTTGCAGCGTCTCCTCCGAATCCGTTTCCGCGCGGTGGTCGAGGATGCCGACCGGCCCCTGCCAGCCGCTGTCACGGATGATCCGCATCAACCCCAGCTCCAGATCGCCCTCGCCGAGATGGAGGATTTTCCGCCCGCGCCGGTCGCCGCCGGCTTCCATGCCGTTGAGATTCACCGCCAGCAGGTGAGGCATCATCTTCTTCCACAGTTCGGGAAACCGCGTCAGATGATCGTGCCCGTGGTGGAAGTTATAGACGAGGCCCACGTTGCTCACGCCGTCCTGAGCGAGCCGCTGGATGATCTCGATCTGGTTCTCCGGTTCGCCGAACCACGCGCCGTGATTGTAAAGTGCGATCTTGCACCCCAGCGCCGCCGCCGCCTCGGCGATCGGCTTCAGCCGCGCCGCCTCCGCCTCCACCATCGCCTTTTGCCCGGCCTCGTCCTTGGGCGTTTCCCCGCCGCCGCTGATCCACAACTGCGGGGTGATCCGGTGCCGTTCGATCACGTCCAGGATCAGCTTCGCCTCGTCATTCAGCGCACCCGGAAACCACCACGCCAGGAACTCGATCCGATGCCGTTTCATCGCCTCCACCTCGGCATCGAAAGTCGGGATGTGCTCCGCGCGGTAATCGTAGGCCAGTTTGGTAAAACCCAGCCGCTTGAGCATTTGCGCCCGCTCTTCGGGACCGCGCTTTTTCGCGTCGAACGGCACGATACACCATGCATCGAGATTTTCCTGGCGGAAGACATCCGCCTTCGGCTGCGCCAGCAACGGAGTAGCCAGGACCAGGAGGGCGAGGGACAGCAACGGGGTGAAGCCTTTCATGGGGATGACCGGCAGCATAGCTCGCCGCCCTCGCCTGTCAGTGGACACCTCCAGGCAAAAAATTGCACTTTTGCGGCCCCGCATCCCGGAAGAAGCCCGGCCACCGGCGGGTGGACGAGCGTCCCTGCGAGTTTCGGGCCGGCCTCCGGACCGGAGCGGCCTTTTGGAGTGAGCGGACATGCCCGCGCCTTGGTTCCCATCCCGGAGGGATGCCAGAAGCGTATGGAAACAAAATGTTGAATGCCTGCGGCATTCATGGAGAGAAAGTAAAATACCCCGATTTGCGCCCAACTGCAGGGGGCGCAGTGGTCGCCTTCGGCGGTCTTCACGGCGCTCCGGCGCCAGCCTGCGTCGTCGGTCACAGCGCCTGCACAACTCGCGCCCGCGTCCTCTGGCACGACTCCAGTCCTTGACGCGTGATCTCTCGCGATTTAACGGTGTCTCATGATCGCCGAACGCTTGCCGGAGCTGTTGAAGTTCTCCAAAGAAGAGAAGTGGCAGTTGATGATCGAATTGGAGGAAGAACTGTGGCATGACGACCGGGAAGGAGAGCGGGCAGACGCCATTTTCATGGAATTGGAACGCCGCCGTGCGCACTACGAAGCGCATCCGGAATCACCCATGACCCTGGAAGAAGTCCGCCGCAAAATGCTCGGCTCGCGCCATGAGTGAGTTGGTGTTCCTGCTGGGAGCCGATGGCGATCTTGTGGAACTTTACAACAGGTTCGAGGACTGGCGTCCGGGTCTGGGCGAACTCTTCGACCGGGATTTGCAAAAGGCGTGCGGATTCCTGGAAACGAATCCCGGGCTTGGTCCGGCATGGCGTGGCTGTTTCCGGCGGCTGCTTCTGCGGCATTGGAATCCCGGCATCTTCTACGAACCGGGAGGCGGACGCATTCTCGTTCATGGAATCATGGATGTCCGCCAGGATCCGGCATCGATCGCCCGCAGGCTTGGCTTGCCTCCGTAGCAAAGAGCAAAGCAACGGGCATAAAATGTCCTGTCAAAAACCAGGGCCAATACGGCTCGGCATGACGACAGCGAAGGCAGGCCTTTCCGCCAACACCGTCGCCAGGCGGCATTGCCGGTCCTTCAAAAATCCCGGGTCACACGAAGGCGGAGGAAATTCGCCGGCGTGCCCGGACGGTCCAGCAGAAGACGGAGGGTTTCAGTGGTCTCCGTTGAGGAGAGGGGTTCGAAGGCGGCGGGGCTCGGAGACCAGGTGAGGCAATCGGGGGAGGTTTCGGCCTGGAGTGTGACGCCCAGTGTGCCCGCTGTGGCTCGCGCTCGGGTGAAAGTGACGGACAAGGCGTCGCCCTGGAGTTCGACATCGAGTCGGGGGAGGGAGGCGGGATCGAGCGGATCGGTTCCCGGCGCGAATTCGAGCAAGGTGGCGGCGCCGTCGTGATCGGCGTCGGCCAGCGCGCCACTGAGTTCCGCGCGGGTGAGATCGTCCGCGGAGAAAACCGCATGCCGCCACAATTCAAAACCCAGACGCGGCGGGGAAGCGTCGTCCTGGCCGGGAGAGCCGTGCCGCGTGCCGCCCACGCCCAGGCGGAGGGGGCATCGTAACTGGCCGGAGCCGCGCCGGGATTTTTCAGGACCAGACTGTATCCGAGACCGTCGGCGGCGGGGCTCCAGGCGTCGCTGTAAGTCAGGCGCGCGATTTCCGATCCATCGGCGGCGGCGAGGACCACGGTTTCGCCGCTGTTGGAAAGGTTGCCTTCGTAGGGGCCGGCAAGAGGCGGTCCCGCGCCGTAGCGCAAGGCAAAGGCCACCTCGTTTTTCACCACTGCGAGGAAGGCGCCCGGCGCGAGGGTGCTGCCCGGCGGAAAGATGAAGCCGATGCCATCGGTGAACGTGGCGCCGGTCAGGTCCACCGGGCCGACGCCGATGTTGCGCAATTCGATGAATTCGAACTCGTCGGCGGTCACGCCGGGCAGAGCGGCGATTTCTTCCGGCACGGGATCGGCGGGATGATACAAGAATTCGCTGATGACAAGAGTGGCGGCGCTCGCGGGCGTGCCGGTGAGGTAAGCGCCGCGAAACGGCGGACCCCACACGGAGCCGTTCCGCGCCCGCGCGGTGATGAGCGCGGATTCGTTGACGGCGAAGCTTTCACCGCTGGCCACGCTGGACGCGCCCGTCGCCACCGCGCCTCCAGGCTGGCGGGGATCGCTGCCGTCGATCATGTAATAAATCGTCTGGCCCGCGGCGGTGGTGAGTGTGACCGTGCCGCCGCCGGCGAGCGTGCCGGGAGGCGGGGCCGCCGCGGGGCGTTGGGGGAACTGGGCGTCGATCCACGCGCTGCGGTCGCGCAGCCAGTCTTTCAGATAATCGACTTCGCTCTGGTAAGTGGTGCGGGTTTGCCAGCCGGGCGGGCTGATGACGGTGAACTGCCCAAGCTGCGGCCAGCGGGTGAAATGCCGCGCCGCCGCCTCCGCACCGAGCCGCGAAGTCAGGGCGTCAATTTCCGCGTTGACCGCCACGTCGGCCAGCACTCCCTCGCGCAGATCGGCCCAGCGGTCGATGAAGCGCTGCCACCAGTCGGGATCCTGCTCGAAGCGTTTCCATCACGGCGCCCACGGGGACATGTTGGTGAAGGAGCGGTTCCAGCCGTCCGTTCGGTAACCGGGAAGGTCTCCGCCTTCCGCGTAATTGACGTTGCCGAAGGCCCAGTTGTAATCCCACAGCGGCCCCATGGTCAGCTTGCCGCCGCGCGGCACATGGCTGTAAGTGCTGCCGCCGTCGAAGTTACGGCTCCATTCGCGGGCGATTTTGTAATCCACTTGCGAGGCGATGTCGGTGTAGTCGGTGTAGGGCAAGCCCGTCACCGGATGTTTGAAACCCGTCCCATACAGCGCCCGCTCGAACGCCGTGTAATAATCGCGTATCCACCCCTGCTGCGCGCTGTTGAGCTGGTTCCTGCCGGGGTCGGTGTGTTTGTGGCCGACGAGCGTGTCGCTGCCGTTGGTGGAGAATTCCTGGTCGTCGCTCGGGCCGGTTTCGGTGATGAAGCCGCCGGTGATGTCCGCCGGATCGGTCGACGGTTGCGGTCCGGACAGGCCGAGGCGTTCCAGCCGGATGGCTTCCACCAACATGTAAATGCCCGCGTAGTCATCGGCGTAGGTGAATTCCCCGCCACCATCGTCATTGAGAAAGACCTCGACAAAGCGTGTGCCCAGCGAGGGCCAGCCGAGCTTTTCCCACATGCGGTAGGCCAGCGCGTTGCGGATGAGCGCTTTGTCCGTGTAGGGCGCGTAGAGCACCCAGTCGGATTCGCTGCCGAGGCCGAGGACCGTGGCGGCCTTCTCCCGGCCCGCGCCATCCCAGGTTTCGAATTTGTATTGTTTCTGCGGAAAAGATTGCGAGCTGCGTCCGCGAATGCGCAAGCCGCCACGGCCGGCGTAATCGGGCGCACCGGTGGCGCTGGCCCGGCCGTCCGCGCTGTCGGGCGGGATGAAGACGGCGTTGGTTCCGGTCAGGGTGGCCGAGGCGGAAGGAGCGATGGCCGCGTCGGTGTCGAGGAACAGGATGGGCAGGTTGGAACTGAACGAGGATGCGCCCGCGCCTAGTTTAAGATAGGTTTCGCTCAGTTCGGGGCCGGGATCGAGGCCGCTCTGGAAGACCCGCGCGCGCAGCCGCGAATTGGCCGTGAGGGTGATGGGTCCGGAGGCGGTGGGCGAGGCCGCCGTGGGTGCGCTGCCATTCAACGTGTAGCGAATGACGGCGTCCCCGGCCAGCGGCGCGGAAAGAGTGACTGACATCGAGCCTCCGAACGTGCGGCTGCCCGGCGTGGCGGTGACGGGCGTGGACACGGCGGTGAAGAAGCCGTTGGCTACGCCGGGCGTCGGCGTGGTGTAAGCACCGTAAGTCACACGATCGGGCGTGCCCCAGGAGGTATCCACCGGTTGTGGCGGAAACGCCGGGGAAAATTCCCGCGCGACCGTCACGCCGTCGGGTTGCACCAGCGCGAGGTATTCGCCATCCGCGGACAGGCTGAAGCTGGCGTGGAGATGCCCGACCGGATCGAAGCCGGACTCGCCCGAGGCGAACACGACCAGGTATTCTCCCGGAGCGACGAGCCGCGAGGGCAGCACCGACTTTTGCAGGGTGCCGGCCCGGTCGGTCAGCGACCAGCCCGCGAGATCGATCGGCACCGAGCCGTAGTTGTGCAGCTCGATCCAGTCGGGGCGGCTCCCATAGCCATCCTGCAAGCCGGTACCGTTGCTGGCAAGAAACTCCGTGATGTCCAGCGTGGTGGAAAACTCCAGCACTTCCAGCGACAGGGAGTGGCTGGAGGGCGGAAAGCCCGCGAACGTGGCGGTGACGACATATTCGGCCGCCACCGCGGTCACCGTGGGG
>CAZYHO010000020.1:9798-18728 GCA_964647495.1 uncultured Akkermansia sp.
GCCCGCGAACGTGGCGGTGACGACATATTCGGCCGCCACCGCGGTCACCGTGGGGATTCCGGAAATCACGCCGGTCTGCGGATCGAGGGACAGGCCGGCGGGGAGCGACGGAGAAACCGCAAACGCCGTGACCGTGCCGCCGCCCAGCAGCACGGGATGGTTGGGCGTGATGGGGGCGTTGACGCCGTAAGTCGCGGCGCCGCTGGCATACCGGGCGAGCGTCGGGCTTGCGGGTTCAAACGCCGAGTCCAGTTGATATTTTTCCTGAAGATACCAGCCGACTTTGGCGATTTCCGCCGCGCTCAGGGCCGTGCTGTAAACGATGAGTTCGGCCACGTCACCGGTAAAGGCCTGGCCGTCGTCCCGGTTGAAAAATCGTAGCTCTTGCTGGCGGCAATGCTGAAATTGCCGGATCCGGACGCAGTGACGCCCGGACCATTGAGATACAGTTGGGAAAACTGCGGTCCGGTCGTCCGTTTGACCGCGAAGACGATGTCCATGCCACCGCTCATCGCAGCGACAGCACCGCTGGCATAATTGAATTCGTAATTGCCCTGGCCGTCCACCCACAGCATCGGGCGGGTGGAGGCATCGTCGTCGATAATGTTATGATAGCCGCCTGTGTTCACGGGTTTGACCACCGCGACGATCGTGAACTGATTGCCCGCCGAGGGAAGCGTCAGGCTGGAAAAACAATCGGCGGTGAAGCGGACCACCGGTTTTCCGTTCAGGGCATCGGGAATGAAGACCGGGCGTTTGCCGGCGTCGGGCTGGGCCAGATGCCGTCCGTTGCCGCTGGCATCGGACCATGCCGCCACCGCTGCCCCCGGCGCGAGCGACAGATCGCCGGCCTTCGCCCACAGTTCCAATTCCGAGGAGCCGTCCGTGGTTCCCACCGTGCCGGGGCCTTCGCCCGTGGTGACACCGAGGGCGGGAAACGACAGGATGAGGATGACAAATGAGACAAAAAAACGCATCAGGGGGCGCGATGGGTCGGGGCGTGGACTCAGGCGTGCACTTTGCCTGAGCATACGCGGCGGGCGTCCGGAGGCTCGGGACAATTCACGGCACCCGCTTGACCCGGACGAAGGTCTGTCCCGGCGCGGCGACAGGATCGAGAATGAGCGTGGTCTCGCTTTCGGCCTGGGTGGCGACGATTTCCTTCGGAGAACCGCCCTCCTGGTATTCCTGCCAGCCCGGAGGCTCGGCGGCCAGCGTCGTGGAGGTTTCCAGGCGGTATTTGCCGCCAGCCACCGAGGTCCAGCCGATCGTGAAGGTCGTGGGGCCGCTGCGGTCGAACCGCACGATGCGCAGATCTTCCGTCGGCGGGACGACAACCGGACCGGCCCACACTTCGAATTCCGTGATGGCGAATTGCGCCTCGGTGGACTGTATGCGCACGCGCACGCCGGTCACGTTGGCAAGGGCCGGGAAGCTGTAGAGGTGACGCGTGTCCGCCGCGTCGTCCATCTCCAGGGCGTCGATGACGGTCCAGGTCAGGGCGTTCACTTCTTCGGGCCACAGACCGAGGTCGGGGTCTTCCGTAATCGCGGAAAAATCGTCGGTGGTGTATTCGAAAGTGAGGATGCCCTGGCGGCGGGAGCCGAACTGGTTTTCCAGGCCGATGCGGTCGATGGTGGCGGGTGCTCCCGGTTTCACGCCGAGAAAGGAGGTGTTGACGGCGGCGATCCACGGTTCGTCGATGGGCGGCGCGCCTTCCGGAGGATCGGCGTAAAAGCCGTCGTTGGCCCGCCAGGCGCGGAAATCGCGCGGATCGTCCGGCCCGATGAAATCCTGGGAGAACATCGTGCTGCCGTTGGCCGCGAGCGCGACATTGACGCGGCCGCCGACGAGCGGCTCCGAGTCTTCCGCCAGCGTCGAGGGTGAGCCGCCGGTCACATGGCCGGTTTCGATCTCAGTCATGGCGCCGGTGGTTCCGGGAGGCGGCAGGGAGGGCGCGTCGAGTTCGTACTTGGCGGTCAGATATTCGTGAACCTGGTCGATTTCATCGACCGACAGCGACCTCTCGTAGATGATGACCTCCGCGATCAGCCCGTCGAAAGCTTCCGCGCGGACCGTGCTGGAGGGTGTGTCGCGGTCCAGATTGCCAATGCGCAGGCCATTGAGCGTCGCCGGGCCGTTGCCTTCGAACAAGACGCGCGCGTCGCGGAAGAATCAAACAATTCCAGTTTGACTGCACTGCGAATTCAGGAGAATGGCTGACCCAGGACTCAGGGTGTCAATACGATGATCCGATACTGCAATTGCCCTGGAATCGGATCCGGCAGGGTCTGGATGGTCTGAGTCGTGGTCGCCGGGCCGGGCAAGGCCGGGATCGGATCTCCGATCGCGGTCCAACTCCCGGCAGTGAGAGTGGAGGAGACTTGCGCTTGGTAGTTTTTCCCCGGCACGCTCGACCACTCAATGACGAATTGATCGCCTGAGCGCATCGCACTCACCACTCTGAGGAAGCTGTTGGAATCGTTCGGATCAGTGCCGGCAATGGCTTCGGCGGCGTCGGACTGGCCGTCGCCGTCGGTGTCTCCGACAGAGGGAGGATCCACGGGGCCGATCGCTTCCAATTCAAACACGCCCAGAAACCCTGTGCTGGCCGTTCCTCCGCCCTCCCCGATGATGCGGATGCCGAGCAGGTCGGTCTGGGGCGGAGTCAGGGTGAAGGCGGCGGTGTTTCGGGAGGGATCCGGATTGTCGCCGCCGCCAATGCTGTGGCTGCCGAAGACAGTGAGGTAGTCCGAGGTGTGGGCGACCGTGGCCCAGGTTTCTCCATCGGTGGTGACCTGGATGGCGGGCTCGGTCAGGTAGGTTGCCGCCGACAGCACCCCGCCGGCCCCGGGATCGAGGCCGGGCGTTCCGAACCAGCCGCCGGTGGAAAAGGTGGCCAGCGTCAGAGTGAGTTTTTCAACGCCCGTCGGCCGGCCGGACGGCCAGCGCAGACCGACGTAATTGATCAGATCAGGCTCCTCCCCTTCCATCGGGGTGCCGTCCCAGGTGTCGGTTCGAGTATTGGGATCCTGATCGTTCACATGCCGGGCCAGCCCGGCATGTGGATAGAGGCGGCCGTCGTCGTCATCGATGGCATCATTGAGTCCGATGACACCGCTGGCATAGAGTGCCTGGTTGACGGCACCGAGGGAACTGACATCTTTGACCTCCAGTTCGAAGAGGCCGAGAAAGCCGCCGCTGGCCGTGCCGCCTTCACTCCCGATCAGACGGATGCCGTCGATGCCGGCCACCGGCGTTTCCAGGGCGAAGATCGCGGTGGCGGACTGGACGACTCCCGACACGAACTGGCCGTTCAGGGCGGAGAGATACGTGGAAGTGTGCGGTACGGTGGACCAATTCAGCCCTCCGTCGCTGGTCACCTGCACCAGCGACTCTTCGAGAAAATCGGGCACGGAGAGTGTTCCCCCCACTCCCGGAGCGGCGGCATTGGGACCGAACCAGCCGCCGTCACGGAGAAAAATCAGGAAGGTCGCTTCCAAACGATCGACCGCCGTTTGCCGCGGTGTCGGCCAGAGAATGCCCGCGAAGCTCGCGGGATACCCCAGGGTTTCGGGACGATTGCCGGAGTCTCCATTCCAGGTATCGACCCGGGTGGTGTAATCGCCATCATTGAGGTTCACGGGCGTGCCGGACTGCCAGTAGCGGGTGCCGGGCAGATCATTGATCTCCTCGGCCACTCCCATGATGCCCGAGCCTTCACGAGCGATGTTCGGATCCGTTTTGGAGGCATCGATCGCGGCGAATTCCCACACGCCGAGAAACCCGCCGCTCGCGGTGCCACCCTCCGGGCCGATCAGGCGAATGCCGCGCAGACCGGCTTGGGGCGTATCGAGCACAAAGACCGCGGTGGGGGCGCTGAAACCCCACCCCGGGGTTGGCTGACCGTTGAAGACCGCCAGGTAGTTGGAGGCGCTCCCGACCGTGGCCCAGGTGGCGCCATCGGTCGTCACCTGCACGAGCGGTTCCTGCAAATGGTTGGCCTCGGCATCCTCGGGATCGTAGGCCAGATAGCTCGCGTGACCCGGTCCCTGTCCTCCTGGACCGAACCAACCGCCGTCAGAGAACACCGCCAGGGCGATTTCCACCCGGCTGATAGTCTGCGGACGCGGCTCCGCCCAGACCACGCCGACGTAGCTGTAAGGATCTTCGCGGCCGAAGGTGTCCACCCGGGTGTCGTAAAGCGCATCATTGATGTTGGAGGCCACCCCGCTATTGGCATGGGGCGTTTCCACCCCCTCGTTTAATGCCGTGCTGGTGCCAAGGATGGCCATGCCGGCGGGAGCAAGATTGGCGGGGATGTCGTCCGCAAGCAGCGGATTGCTCCTCAGCCGTACTTCGGCACCATCGCCAAAGCCATCGCCATCGGTATCCGCCAACCTGGAATTGGTGAGGTAAAAATGGACCTCCTGCCCATCGGTCAATCCGTCGCCATCGGTATCCGTCAGCCGGGGATCGGTTTCGTAGGTATTGATCTCCGCCCCATCGCTCAAGCCATCACCGTCGGTGTCCGCCACCAGGGGATTGGTGAGATGGGTGTTCACCTCCGCGCCATCGCTCAATCCGTCGCCGTCGGTGTCGGGGTTTTGAGGGTTGGTTGATGCCAGGAATTCCTGCAAATTGGTCAGACCATCCCCGTCGCGATCCAGCCCCGAATCATCCTCCCCGACAATAAGGCCGTTCGCCAGTTCCCACTCATCCTCCATGCCGTCGTTGTCGGAATCCGAGGAAATGGACTCGACCTCCAATTCGAAAACTCCGAGAAAACCGCCACTCGCGGTGCCGCCGTTCTCGCCGATGATGCGCACCCCATCTGTGCCGGCTTGCGGCATGTTCAGGGTGAAGGTGACCGTTCGTGAAGTGGCCCAGGGATTGGAGCCGCCGCCGATGCCGTGGCCGGTCATGGTTCCGATGTAGTTGGAACTGAACTCAACCTCCGACCACGTGATACCGCCATCAGCCGTGACCTGCACCTGGGGCTCGATCAGGTAGTTGTCCGGCTCGGTTCCCAGCACACCTCCCTCCGCCGGCCCAATTCCGGCGGGCCCGAACCAGCCGCCGGTGGGAAAGGTGGCCAGGGTCAGTCTGAGGACGCTGAGCGCATCTTCACGCAATTCCGGCCAGATGATGCCGACGTAACTGAAGTTCTGATCGGATATTCCCCAGGTGTCCACGCTCGTGTCAGGGTTTTCGTCGTTGATATAGATTTCAGTGCCGGCATTGGTTCGTGGCGTGCCTTCCTCTGCGTTGATTTCGTGATGCACGCCGATGATGCCGCGGCCTTCCGGGGCGATATTGGCGGCCTGCACAGAGGATGCCGAACAAACAAGCGTAGCCAACGCCACCGCGCGGGCCGAGTTATTCAAGTTTCTCATTGGTTGGGTGTGCGATTTGGGTTGCCGGAAGGGAAAAGTCAGGAATCAAGGGAGCATAACATCGGGAGGATTGGCTTGGGGAAATCGAGGGGGAATGACGGGGGGCGTGCGGGAGAGCCACTTTCCAGCGGGACGGTATGGGACAAGCGGTTCGCCCCGCCATGTCCGCATGGGAGGCTTCGATTTCCAGTTTGCCGGCTGGAATCGTGTTCTGAAATAGACGCCCCCGTAAGAAAATTATACTTTTGCGACAGACGAAGGGCCCCGTCCCTTGATAATTGTTCATCAGCCCGGAACGAGCGTTGCACGAATGAACAGCAAGAGTAGCGTTGTTATTCGGAAGAAGATGGCTCCGACTTTGCGAAGGACTCCCACAACCGATTCGTCCGGGTACGGTCGAGCCTGCCATCGCGGATCACCACTCGGTAGCGCAGGGTCAAAGCCTCGCCGCGCGGGAGCGTGTGCGGACCCTCGAACAACAGCGAAAGCTGCATCCAGTTCCAATGCCAGTCACGCGGGGCGATGTTGTTGGCCGCGGGAAAGCGGAGATTCCCAGGGTGGTCCATGAGGGTCACACCGACCCAGCGGGTCGGGAATCCGTCGGTGGGGATGGAGAAGTCGATCCAGCGCGTCTTCTTCCACCGGATTTCGCCGGCTCCGTTGCTCGCTTCCTGTCCATCAGCGTTGGAATAGATGTAGTGCTGCTGCTCGAACGGCCGGTAGGTCAGCCCCGCGTAGCCGCCCCAATCGGTTTTCACTGGCACGAAAGGCACCGAGTCGAAGGTGATGTCCCCGGTCGCAGATTTGAACGTGTAGACCAGATCGATCACGTAATGTTCCTCCTGCGGCCGGGGCGCGTGGATCTTGGCCGCCAGCGTCTGGTCAAGAATCTCCGTGCCCGCTTTGTTCTTGAATCGATAGCGGGCCGAAAACCGGACGCCGGCGTCGGTGACGGCGACATCGTCCAGCGAGACCGGCTCGATGGTGGTCTCCTTGAAGACCGGCGAGGGGCCTTCCCAGAAGTTTTCCCCGTTGATGAACTTCCACGAAAACCAAAGGCCGTTGTGCCAGATGTGGTCCGCGGGCGCGCTGCGTGTGGTCAGGGCTCCCGACGGCGTGAACAGCGGATGAAAGTGCGGGTGCCCATACTGAAGCGGAGCGTGGATGTAGCTGAGCAACGGTTTGTCACCGGCAAAGATCTCCACACGCTTGCCCAGTTCGTGGCGAACCACCAAGGGGGAGGGGGGGGTGGCGGCCGTTTCCCCTGAGTTGTCCTGTTCCTGGGCCGGAGCCATTGAGGCGGCAAGCAGAATCGAAGCCGTCAACACTGAAAAGGTGCGCGATGCAGTCATGATATTGATTGTAATTGATGAACGCGCACAAGCCATGAAGAAAAAAGTGCCGGAAAGGGGAGATGTGAAAATCTGAGCGACGCATTTGGCGTGGAGACCGAGGGTGGATGAGATGGTGTTCATGGACGGAGGCGACGCCGATCATTGGCCAGCAAGATGTATATCCCAGGCTGGGCCGGAATCAGAATGGACATCGCCGCAATAGAGTTATACTATTGCGATTTCTGCTTACCCTCCCTTTTTATCATGAGCCATCAACCCTGCGTCGCCCTGATTGTCGAAACCTCCAAGGTCTATGGCCGGGAGATATTACTTGGCATCAGCCGCTACCTCAACCTGCACGGTCCGTGGAGCATCTTCGCGCAGGAGCGTGGACAGGATGACGACGATCCTCCGTGGCTGGCCCGCTGGAAAGGAGACGGCATCATCACCCGCAGCCTGGATTTCGCGCTCTGCCGCCGCGCCCGCCGGCGGGGCATTCCCGTGGTCAGTGTCCGGCATTTGTTCGACCAGCCCGAATTTCCCACGGTTTTCCCCGATCAAAGACTCATCGGCGAACGCATCGCCCACCACCTGGTCTCGCGCGGCTTCAAGCATTTCGGATACTGCGGCGTCGCGGGCAACAAGCAGTGGGAGCGGCGGCGTTTTGCCGCCTTCAGCCGTTGCGTGGAGGCCGCCGGAGGCTCCTGCGCTGAATACAAACCCTCCTACATGGTGGACGCCGCCATGAACTGGGAACGCGAGCAGGCGGCCATGGTCGCGTGGCTGGAAAAACTGCCCAAGCCCGCAGGCATCATGACCGCACACGACACCCAGGGTGTGCAGGTGCTCGATGCCTGCCGTCGCGCCGACATCCAGGTGCCGGACACCGTGGCCGTCGTCAGCGTGGACAATGATCCCGTGCTGTGCGAGCTGGCCAGCCCACCGTTGTCCAGCCTGGATCAAAACGCGCAGAAGCTCGGCTACGAGGCCGCCGCCTTGCTCGACCGGATGATGAGGGGAGAGAAGCTCGAACCGGCGAATCACTTTTTCGAGCCGGGCGAAGTGATCACCCGGCACTCTTCCGATGTGGTGGCGGTGAAGGACCTCCACATCGGCAAGGCCATCCGGTTCATTCGCGAAAACGCCTGCCGCGTGATCGACGGACGCTCCATCGCCCTGGCCGCCGGCCAGTCGCGGCGTGCCTTGGAGAAAAAATTCCGCGCCGCCACCGGCCGCACCCCGATGGAGGAGGTTCATGCCATCCGCCTGCGCCGCGTCAAGCAACTGCTGGAGGAGACGGACTACATCCTGCCCACCATCGCCGAGCAAAGCGGGTTTGCTTACCACGAATATATGTCGCGATTCTTCAAGAAAAGCACCGGCATGACCCCCGGCGAATATCGGCGGAAATACGGGCGCCCGTCACGGTGAAACCGACCGTCAGTTTATCGGTGCTGAAAGGGGCGGAGAACTCGGCAAAGAAGCTGTCGGCAGGTCGCGCCGCTGGAGGTGAACCGGCCGCGAATGGCGCCGGCGTCATCCCGGATGGTGTAGTCGCCGGCATGGCGGTTGCCATAGCGCGGATTCACCGCGATTTCTCCGACGATGGTGGGAGAACCGAACACGAGATTGAAGCTTCCGGAGAGGGGCGGGGTGGTGTTGATGTTGAAATCTTCGGTCGGAATATAGGCGGGCGTGGGATCCGCATAGAGGCCGTCGTTGAGGCGGCTGGAGCCATCAGTGGTGTTCTCGAGCGTCACGGGCACGATCGCGGTGCAGGCGATCGTCGGCAGGGTGGCGTGGGACGACAGGTCGGTCGCGTCCGCTCCATGTTGTGCCGAGCCGGCATTGAATCCGGTGGCGAGCGTGATCGTCGCCTGTGCCGCGCTGGAGACCAGAAGTGACACGCAGAGCGCCGCGGGGAAAAAGGATGGACAAGAAACGGGCTTCATTTTTTCAATCGGGTGTTTCAGGGCCTGGACATGCCTTCGACGAGTGATTGGGCGCAAGCCAATCCTCGGACAAGGGCGTGAATGCCGTTATTCGACGATGATTTTGCCGCCATGTCGGAAGACACGTTTGGGGAAGCCTTCACGCTCGATGTCGCCGTAGTTGTGCCCGGCATCTCCCGGATACACGCAAAATGAAACGAGCGGTTCGTCGCCGGTGTTGATGCTGCGGTGTCCCCAGTAAGGCGGCA
>CAZYHO010000020.1:18828-21978 GCA_964647495.1 uncultured Akkermansia sp.
GAAACGAGCGGTTCGTCGCCGGTGTTGATGCTGCGGTGTCCCCAGTAAGGCGGCACATAGACCATGCGTCCGGGCGCGAATTCCTCGTAACGGCACTGGCCGTCGGTCGTTTTCATCATCATGTAACCGCGCCCGCGCAGCGCGAGGTAGATTTCCCCCGTGTTGATCCGCGTGTGGTAGTGACCCTTGGTCATGAAGCATTCCTCTCCCACGCAGCCGGGCCGCAGATCGCTGATACAATACATGAGGTGGCCGTATTCGTGCGGCACCGGCGTCTCGAAAACTTCGTAATGCACCGGATCGCCATCGGCCACCAGCGCCTCGAACGCCGCCGTATCCTGATAATGGCCGCGCATGTCGGAAACGCGGCGCACGAGATGGCTCCGGGGGTTCTTCATCGCGCCGACGACGAGATCGTACTCGACGGCGAAAGGTTCGATGAAGGTGGTTTCAGGGGAAAGAGCGAGGCTCATCGGTTGGTTGGTTTGGTGAAATATGAGCGTCTTGTCAGGAAATCTTTTGGACAAGGGAAGCGCCGGACCAGCCGTACAGCCGGTCCAGCAGGTCTTCATAGCGAGCCAGCCGCTGGCGGTAAGGCGCGGCGAGCGAGGAGTCGGGATCGAAACGGCGACCGAGGCGCACCCAGCGGGCTGCGGTTTCGGGCAGGCTGGGCAGCGCCCCGAGGCCCACGCCCGCGAGCATGGCCGCGCCCATCGGCGCGCCGCCGCCGCGTTCGATCTGCACGATGGGCATTTGCAGGACATCGGCCTTGAGCTGGTTCCAGACCGCGCTCTTTTCGCCGCCGCCGGTGATGCGCAATTCGGCGAAGGGCGCGTCCGGCAACAGCCGCCGCAGTGCCTGCCGGTAGAGCGCGTATTCCAGCGCCACGGATTCGAGCACCGCGCGAAACAACTCCGCGCGGCCATGATCCCAGGCCAGCCCGGCCCAGCTTCCGCGCAGCGAGGGCCAGCCGGGCGACACGCGTCCGCCGAGATGCGGCACGAAAAACGGCAGATCATCGCGAGGCGCAACGGCTCCGGCGAGCGCGTTGAGCGCGGCAAAATCATCCGGCGCGCCCGCTTCAGCGCCGAACTCGCGGCGGAACCACTCGAGGTTCAATCCGCCGCCATTGATGTAGGCATACGGATGCCACAGGCCGGGCGTGGCCGATTGAGCGCAACCGAGCGTGCCGCCGTACCGGTCGGGCGCGAAAGCGTCGGTGGTCGCCGCGAAGACCGAGGCCGTGCCCGCCACATCCACGCACAAACCGGGTGCGGTCGCGCCACACGCGAGGAAACTCGCCGCCGTATCACCGCAACCCGCCATGACCGGCGTGCCGGCGCGCAATCCCGTGGTCCCGGCCATCGACGGCGTGACCGCGCCGAGACGCGCGTGCGGCTCGACGATGCGGGGCAGCTTTTCCACTGGCACGCCAAAGGCGCGGCACAGGTCCTCCTCCCAGCACCGCCGGCGCGAATCGGCGAATCCGGAAAAATGCAGATATGTGGTGTCGAGGTAGGCGGCGTCCGCGGCCAGCCCGCACAACCGCATCGCGACATAGCCGCCGGGTTGCACAAAAGCGGCCACGCGCGCGAAGACGTCCGGATGCTCCTCTTTCCACCACAGGATTTTCGGACCGTGGTTGAAACTCGGCGCGTTGCCGGTCGCTGCCAACACCGCGTCGCCCGCCTCGCGCTGCATCCGCGTGATCTGCGCGTCGCAGCGCGTGTCGAGCCACGAATCGTAGGGCGTGACCGCCCGGCCATCGGCCCCGATGCCGATGACGCCCGCCATTTGCCCGGCGATGGCCAGCGCGGCGATTTCCGGCGTCCCGGATTTTTCCAGGCATTCGCGGATCAACCGGCAGGTCGAGGCAAGCTGGAACTCCGGGTCTTCCTCCACCACGCCCGGCGCGGGACGGTGCGGGCGCGATGGTTCGAACGCCTCGGCGAGATTGCGACCTTCCGCGTCGTAGAGCCCGGCCTTGACGCCTTGCGTGCCGATGTCGATACCGAGAAAATTCATCACGCAGCAAAAGCCAGACGCGCCTTCAGTCCACTGGCGGTCGCCATCGCGGCGATGGCTTTTTCGGTTTCCTCGACCGGATGCGTCGAGGTCACCAGGTCTTCCAACCGCAGGACACCGTCGCTGACCAGCGCGAGCGTGGCCTGGAATTGGCGCAGGCTTTGCCGCGTGGTGCCGGTGACGACGAGCTGGCGGTAGTGGATGAGATTGGCATCCAGCGGCACCACCGCGCGGTCTTTCGGCAGGCCGCCGAAGAAGACGATGCGACCGTTCACTGCCGCGATTTCCACCGCCAGCGTCTGCACCTCCGGCACCGGGCACGCGGTGATGATGACATCCGGCCCCGCGCCGCGGGTCAGCTTCGCGATCTCCCCGCGCAGGTCGCCGCCCACGGTGATGAACGACGGATCGATGGCTCTCGCCATTGCGAGGCGCTCTTCGTTCACGTCGTTGATGATGACCTTGCCCGCGCCGGCGAGCCGCGAGATTTTGCCGTGCATCACGCCGATGGGACCCGCTCCAATGATGAGCACGGTGTCGCCCGGCCTGGTGCGCGCCTTCTCGTAGGCATTGTAAACGCAGGCCATCGGCTCGACCAGCGCCGCTTCGGTGAAAGACACATGGTCGGGAATGGGGAAGACATTGCCCTGCTGCACGGCCAGCGCGGGCAGGCGCACGAACTCCGCGAACGCACCGTCCTCGTGAATGCCCAGCGCGCGGTAACCGGGATCGAGATGCCCCTCGCCCGCGACCGTCAGCCGCGAACTCACCGGATTGTAATTCGGCGCCACGCACACGCGTTGTCCCACGGCGAACCCCGTCACCCCCGCACCCAGTTTCTCGATCGTGCCCGCCATCTCGTGCCCGATGACCAACGGAGCCTCCGGCGTCGCAAAGGCATGGCCGTGTTTCAACATGCGGATATCCGTCCCGCACACACTGGCGCAGGCGGTCCGCAGCAGGATTTCGCCGGGCCGGGGTTCGGGAACGGGCATCTCCTCGACCCGGAGGTCGTTGGGGCCATATAATCGGGCGGCTTTCATGCGGCCGGATACATAGCACCGTCCCGCACTCCCCCCAATGACCGTTGCCGTTCCATTATTATACTCCCGCGCAATCGCGGAG
>CAZYHO010000021.1:0-21199 GCA_964647495.1 uncultured Akkermansia sp.
ATTCAATCATACGCTGGCGAACCGCGGGATCACTGTAGAGATACTTCATGCGATTTGCGTCAACGCCGGCACCCGCCCACGCACGCAGCATAAGCCCGAAAAACCAATCCACAAGCCCAACCGGCAGCGAGTGGGCGAGGTGCGGGCCAGGCGCAGCGAGTGGGGGCCAGACCCCTCTCTGCCCTGCCGCCCTGTTCGCCCCCCGGTTTCCAGGCCGGTTTCGCGAAAGGTGGAGGCCAGACCCCTTTTCTCCCTCCCAAGGCTGTGGACACGCGGGGGCTTGTGGCTGACCGTGGGGGGCAACCATGAAGTCCTTCTGCGTCCGATCCCGAAACGGCTGGAGCCGATGGCTCGCGGTGCTGCCGATCTTATTGCTGAGCCTGGATGGGGCGCCGCTGGCTGCGCGCGACGCCTACGTGCTCATTTCCGGTGGAGGGACGCCGCTGACGAACAACTATTCGCAGTACTTGCAGGCTCAGGCGATTGCGGCGTTTTTTGAGCGGAGCTATCCGGCGGAGTCCACCTGGGTATTCTATGGCGCCGGCAACCGTCCGGATGAACAGGCCATCATCGCCGACACCCGCCGCCAGCACAAGCAGGACGGGCTCATTCTGGAGTCGTGGCTGCCAGGCCATCTACCTGGCAACCGTCCTGCGACACGGGAGAGCATCCTCACCACGCTGCGTGAGGAGATTCTGCCGGCGGTGGCCGAAGGCGGCACGCTCTATCTGTTTGTGGGCGATCATGGACAGATCTCCCGCGGGGAGCCGAAGGAGAGCGCGATCACATTGTGGCAACTGAAGCGGGATTCGACGCATTCCGATACCGGCTGGTCTACCGACACCACGGAAGTGCTCGGTGTGACGGAACTCCAGGCCGCCCTGCGCGAAGGGCTGGGCCAGGGGCGCGTGGTTTTCTGCATGACGCAATGTCATTCGGGTGGATTCCATTTTCTCGGAATGCCGCGCACTCCGACGCCGAACTCCGCCTGGCTGACTTCGGGGACTTCAGAGGCAGCGACACGACCTGAGGAAAGCGCTGACCTGCCATTGCCGCTCGTCGCAGGTTTCACGGCCACCGATGAGGCCTCCCTCGCGGCGGGCTGCGATCCGGATCCTGACCCCGATCGCTGGGCGGGTTACGAGCGATTTCTGCCGGAAAACTTGCTGGGGCTCGATTTGTTCACCCGGGAGCCGGCCGGCGAGCGCCGGGATTCCATTGCCGCCGCCCATGAGCAGGCCGTTCTCGTCAACCGCACGATCGACAAGCCCCGCGCCAGTTCGGAGCAATACCTTGAAGGGTGGGCCGGCCTGATCGAGAGCTGGCTTGCCGCTGAGGACAAAGTGATTCCGGAAATCCGGCCCCACCTCGAGGCGTATCGGCGGGTCCTGGACACCGGGCTGGTGGAGGGATCCGATGCGGGCCTGCGCGACCGGGCAGCGCAGTTCACCCGTTTCATCACTCGCCTGACAGAACAGAACACAGCGGTGAGCGACCTGCTGGTCAACGGAACACGAGCTGACCTGGAGACAGCAATGGGGCCGGCATCCAGCCGCCCCGGACGTCAGGGAGGCAGAAACCGCCGGGCGCCGCGCGCGGAATTGCTCAAAGCCTGGAACGAAGTGCTTCGGCCCGCCTGGAAAGCGGCTGTGCTGGCGGGCGAGATCGCCGATTTGCCCGAGGCGGCATTGGCATTCGAAAAACGGCTGCTGGAACTCGAGGACAATGGCCGCCAGTTCATGCTCTACCGGGGATGGCAAAATCCGCTGCTCAACGAGATTTTCTGGAACTCAAGCTACGCATTCCCCGGCCAGTTCAATGCAGCCCGGGCCGAGGCCGTCACCCGATGGGGTGCAGAACGCCGCGAGCGCGTCCAGGCGTGGGGCGCGCAGTCCACCGACGAAACCGTGCGCGACGCCGCCGCTGCGCTGGCCCGCTCGTCATCCGGCCGGCGCTCCACTGAACCGTCACCGCCTCAGGCCGAGACCGCGCCCGGAAAACCCTCGGCCAACGCCTCACTCCGTCCGCTCAGCAGCCGAACAGCCGCGGAACGTACCCTGTTCTACCGCCGCGTGCTGGCGGCTTGGGATTTCCTCCTCGCCGCCGACGACCGCGCGGCGCTCAGCCAGTTGCAGGCCCTCATCGCCCTCGAACGCACCCCGCTGCCCTGACCGCCTGCCCGGCAGGGGGCCAGACCCCCTATCGCTGGCATCTCGCCGGTCGGGGGGCCAGACCCTCTATGCTTCGCATATTTCACGGTTGGCCGCGGAGGGATTGGCTCTAGGCTGGGGATTTAACCGCGTCATTACATGTTCGGAACAGAAGGCCATTGTCATTTTATCGGGATCTGCGGCACAGCCATGGGGGCTGTGGCGGCGGCGATGCGGGATCGCGGGTACACGGTGACGGGCTCGGATGACGGAGTGTATGAGCCGATGGCGTCGTTTTTGCGCGAGCGGGGGATCGGAATCATGGAGGGGTATCGGCCTGAGAACATACCGGACTCGGCGGAGTTGATCGTGATCGGGAATGCGATCAGCCGGGGCAATCCGGAGTGTGAGGCCGTGCTGAACAAGCGGCTGTTGTACACCTCGCTGCCGGAGTTGCTGAAGCACTGCTTCCTGAGGGGGCGCCGAAACTACGTGGTCACGGGCACGCACGGCAAGACTACGACAGCGAGCCTGCTGGCGTGGCTGATGGAGAGCGCCGGGCGCGATCCGTCGTTCATGATCGGCGGATTGACGAGAAATTTCGGGCAGGGCGGGCGGTTTACGGAAAGCGAATTCACTGTCCTGGAGGGGGACGAATACGACACCGCTTTTTTCGACAAGCGGTCGAAGTTCGTGCACTACCTGCCGGAGTGCGTGATTATCAACAATCTGGAGTACGATCACGCCGACATTTTCCCCGATCTGGAAAGCATCCAGCTTTCATTCAACCGCATGCTCCGCCTGGTGCCGCGAAACGGGCTGGTGCTCGTCAACGGAGACGACGCGCAGGCGTTGGCGGCGACTCGCGAGAATCGGCAGGCGCTCATGGCGGCGTGCCCCGCTCCGCTGCGCACGGTCGGCTTCGGCGGGAGCTGTGACCACCGGATCGATGATATCGCTTTTGCGAATACAGGCATGACATTCACGGTGGATCGCGAATCATTCGCGGTTCCCATGGACGGCGAAATCAACGTGCGCAATGCCGCCATGGCCATCTGTGCGGCTCGTTTCGCCGGTCTGAACGACAGCGAAATCCGGCGCGGGCTCGAATCGTTCCTGGGCGTGACACGACGCCAGACGGTGCGCGGCACGACCGCCACGGGCGTCACGATCATCGACGATTTTGGACACCACCCGACCGCCATCCGAGAAACGGCCGAGGCGTTGCGCCATCGGTACGTCCAGCCTGGCGGCCGTCTCTGGGCCCTGTTCGAGCCACGCTCGAATACCACGAAACGCCGCGTCTTTCAGCGCGAACTGGCCGCCGCCCTTGGTTCCGCCGACGGTGTCATCCTCGCAGAAGTATTTGAGCCGCACAAAGTGCCGGAGGGCGACCGCCTCGATATGCCGCGTCTGGTGGAGGAAATCAGGTCCCAGTACCACCGCCCCTGCTTCGTGGAACCGACAGCCGATGCCATCGTGAGCCGCCTCGCATCACAGATCCAGCAGAACGATGTCGTCGTCGTCTTCAGCAACGGCGGCTTCGGTGGCATCCACGAAAAATTGCTCGCGTTATAGTCTTGGGGACAGACCCTTTATGCCCGCCGCTGATCGGGTGTCGCCCTGGCAAAAAAAGTGCGAAAAATTGTTTGCATAGACTGTTCATACGAACATGTTCCTCACATGCGCAAACTTCGTCTACTTGCCCCTGATTGGGTGGATTACGCGATCTATCACTGCGTGTCGCGGACTGTCGGCCAAGAGTTCCTGCTCGGTTCCGAGGAGAAGGAGCATTTCGTAAGGCTCATGCGGATCTACGAAAAGCTTTGCGGAGTGACCGTGATCACCTTCTGCGTCATGGACAACCACTTCCATCTCCTGGTGGCTGTTCCCAGGCGGCCGGTTGAGCTGCCCTCGAATGAAGAATTGATCCGCCGGATTCGGGAGGCCCATGGAGACGGTATGGCGGACCGGGTTGCCGGGTGGTTCGAACGGTGGCGAGAATCGGGCAACGAGGAAGCCATCGAGGCGGAACGCGAACGGTGGTTCTCTCAGATGTGGAGTCTCAGCAACTTTATCAAGGTCTTGAAACAGTGCTTCACACAGTGGTACAACCGGAGGCAGCCAAGCGGGCGTTGCGGCACCCTGTGGGAGGCGCGTTTTCGAAGCGTGCTCGTCGAGGACGGCCACGCTCTCCAAACCATGGCCGCCTATATCGATCTCAATCCCATCCGCGCCCGCATCGCTGCCGATCCCAAAGACTATCGATGGTGTGGATATGCCCAAGCCTGCGCCGGGGTGGGCGAGGCCGTGGCCGGCCTGAAGCGCGTGGCGATCGCCACCGATCCTGTAACGGGAACCAGTGCGGCGGGCTCCGCCGGCGCCGAATTCGACCTGCTTTCCTGGTATCGCCAGTTGCTGTACGGAAAGGGTGAGGAACGGGTGGATGCCGAGGGCCGCGTCGTGAAACCGGGATTCAGCGAGGAGAAAGTGGAAGCCGTGAAGAACGAAGGCGGCCACATGGGGGTGCACACGTACATCCACCTGCGAGTGCGCTATTTCACATGTGGCCTCGTTCTCGGCACACAGGGCTTCGTGGAGAAGGTGTTCCAGTCGAAACGCACCTGGTTCTCGTCCAAACGCCTTAGCGGCGCCCGAAGGTTGCAGGGATTGGACTTGAACGATCCATTGCGCACTGCCCGGGATCTGGCTCTTAAACCGTACGGCTGAGGCAATTCCATCGCGGCCGATACATCGCTGCCCCAAAAGCAGTCAGTCGTAAACGACGCCTGGAGGCGCCGTGCCCAGTGATTGCGCAGGATCGCGCAGCCGGCACCTGGATGGCATCGCACTGGAGTGTTTCCGGGCAGCATCTTGCCGCGGATGTCCGCTTACCGTTGTCGCAGAGTGCTCACTCTCTCGCTACCGTGAGAAGGTGAGAAGCAAAACAAGCAGCTACTGTTCCGCTGTTCTATAGAGGGTCTGTCCCCGCCAAGCACGCAAACCGCCCGGTTTCGACGACGTTCACGCCGCCCGCCACAGAAGGTGATGGAAAAGCAGCATCCCATAGAGGGTCTGTCCCCGCGAAGTGACGGGGGGGAGGGGATGTTCAGAGCGTGGTGACCTGCTCTTTTGGCGAGAGCAAGCGGGGCTTGACGGGCACCTTGGATTCCTCGCTGGCGATTTTTTTCCTCACCGAGAACTTCACCCACAGCCAGGCGGCGCCGACGTAAACGAAAGCGAGGAAGGGCGCGATGATACCCTCCCAGGTCGGATAGAGCCCGAACCAGATGCCGGTCCAGTTCGGCAGTGAGAAGCCGGGGATCGGATGGACCGGCAGCCAGCCCACGGTTTGCAGCAAGCGGGTGGTGGAACCGAGGAAGGTGAAGAGCACCAGCACCACGAGCATGCCGGTATAGACGAGCATTTTGCGGTAAGGCATCTTGGCCCCGACGTAAAAAACGGCTACCCCCAGCACGGTAATGATTGTTCCACCGATGCCGATGCCGTTGAGGACCGGCCGGATGCCCGCTTCGAGGATCAGCGACTGCATGAAGAGGGTGGTCTCGAATCCCTCGCGGAAGATGGTGGCAAAGCCGACGCCAACGAGGGCGAAGTTTTCAAGGCCGGTTCCCTGCTTGGCCAGCGCGGCCTTGCTCAACTGGCGGAGCCTGGAGTTCCAGCCGCTCCAGTAATACTTGTGGAACACCCAGTTGGTGACGATCAGCAGGACGATCACGGCGATGATCGAGATCACCACTTCCAATGTCTCGCCATACCTGGACAAACCGGAAATCAGATAGCGAGAGAGAATGAACAGGATCGCGGTAGCGACCAAAGCGAGGCCCGCGCCGACACCTATCTGGCGGCGGATGCCGGCATTCTCCGGTCCGCGCAGTCCGGCCAGCAGGGCGGCCAGGATCACCACCGCCTCCAGGCCTTCCCGGAGTATGATGAGGATGGCATTCATTGTCGCCGCTGCCGGTGAGAGCCCGACGCGCAGCAGCGAGGCGGTTTCATCAAGCGCGTCGAATGCGCGCTGATAGGCGGCGGTCAGTTCGTCGCCGGTCAAACGGGCGCTGAGCGCGGCGGCGATGCCCGGTTTTCCGTCCGAGCCGTCGAGGAAAGCTTTCTCGGCCGCGATGGCGAGCGCGGGATCGCGCGGCATCGCCCGCGATTCCAGCTCAAGGTCGAAGTTCACATAGGCATCGAGGCGCAACGCTTCGGCCTTGCGCCACTGGCCCTCGCGGGCCGCGGCCAGCGACTGGCCGAGCAGCGAGCGGATCTCCAGTGTGGTTTCCGCTACCACGTCGACGGAACTGCCCGCACGCTTGAGCGACAGATCAAAGTCCCTGGTCAGAATGGACGATACCGATTTGACGGTATCCTCCACTTTTCGAATGGATTCCTTTCGGGCGATGGTCTTCTCGAGTTCCTCAAGCCCGCCGATGAGTTCGGCCCCGCGCTCCTTGAGCGCTTGCGCTTTCGTCTGGCGCCAGACGGGCATCAGTTCATTGATGATCTGCTGGCACTGGATCGTGAAGGTCCTGGCCTCGCGGTATTCGATCGGGATCACGATCTCGCCGTCCCTGACCCCTGACTGGTATTCCATCGGAATCAGCCGCAGCAGTTTGAGGATGATGCGTTCCCGCCGCTGCACATCCTCCGGTCCGAGCAGGTTGGGATAATGCCCCTCCAGTTCGATCCGCCACGCATCGATCTTCTGGCCGAGCGCTTCCTTGGGCGAGACGGGCGTGACGAGCAGGGCGGCCAATGAGTCCGGTCCCGCCGTCCCCAATGCGGGGTGATCGGGAAGCGCCAGCGCCAGCAGGCTTTGCGGCAGGCGCGAAAGTTCCTGGATCTCGCTGGCACGGGCGGCGACCAGCGCGGGGGTGGCGCGGCCGTCGTCCACCAGACGAGCGAGGGCATCGGTCTTTTCCCGGGCGCGGGTGATCTGCCATTGGATGTATTCGCGGGCCAGCAACCGGCTCACTTCGAGCTGGTGGGTTTTTTCAGCACCAAGGCGCTGGAGCGCCAGCGCTCCTTCGATCGAGCTGGCGAACTTCGGGAGCTTGATGATGGCCCGCCATTCGCGGGCAGCCTCGATCTGCCCCTGTTGCTGGCGGTGGATCATTTCCAGACCGGCGACATGCTGGAGCCGCGCCTGCAGCAACCCGAGATCCCGGGCCGCCACCGCGGAGCCTTCCTGTTGGAAGAGGGGTTGTCGCCAGATGGCCTGCGCTTCGGGCGAGGAAAGGGAGGCGGCGAAGCTGTCCCGGCCGGCTTCGACCTTGGCTGCGATTTCCGGTTGCCACCTCTCGCCGTGGAGATCGAGCAAGGCGGCATCGAGCGAGGTTTGCAGCACCGCGTTGTCGTCAATGACATCGGCGCGCGCGACCGGCAGCACGATGCAGAGGAGGATGAAGAGGAATCTGTGCATGCCGGGCTGGGATCAGTTGGCGATTCTGATTCCGGCGACGGCCGCGCTCTGCTCGATCTGCGGCACCAGTTTGTCGGTCTTCTCCTTGGCCTGCGCGGCCAGCTCATCGATTTCCGCTTCCTTGAGAGCGCCTTCCTTCTCCCGCTTTTCCAGCAGGTCGATGAAGGACAGGATTCCGTCGAAACCGAGATCGACCGATTTGCCCAGCGCTTTGTCCTTGGCGGAAACACCGGGAAGCACCGCCTTGTACATGACCGCGCAACTGCTCATGATGCCGCGCATGTCGGAAATCCGGCTGACCGCCTGGAAGCGGCCCGATTTCTGTTCGGCGAATCGCGATTCCTTCCAGTCCTCGAAATAGTCCGAAAGCGTGGGCGTCATCAGCACCATCGCCCCGAACAGGTCCTCCTGGTTCGGGTTCCAGGCATGGCTGTCTTTCTTCAAGGAGCCGATCTTGCCGTCCACGTCCTTGGCGGCGGCTGCCAGCACCTCCGGACGCGGCAGCTTCTTGCCGCCCGCCTCGACAATCCACCGCCGGTCGCCGCCCCACAGCGCGGGTTCGATGATGTAGGTAAAAAGCGATCCCTGGCGGTCGATTTTTTCGCCGTTGCCGAGATCCAGCGTCACCGGGGCCACATCGTCCGGACCTTCGGCCGACGGCACGCCCGCATCGAGATAGATGTCATAGTCGCTCAACGATCCCACCCCGGCGACGATCCCTTCGACGGTTTCGTAGCCGAAACTGTCCATCGCCTTGTAGTTTTCCTGCATCCGCAGGACCAGGGCGTCGAGCTTCGCCGGCTCGTTTTTATAAGCGGCGGCGACTGTCTTGTGGTTCCGGATCAACTCGGAGTACTCGAAGCTGTCCTTCACGAAGTCCTCCGAGGCGGCCTTCATCTTGTCCACCGCAGCCACCAGATAGGCTTTCACATCGGCCAGCGTTGAGGCCGGGGCTGCTTCCTGGGCCCCAGCCTCGCCCGCAAGCAGCAGCATCGATCCCAGGATTGCGGTCTTTCCGTATCCATTCCGCCAGCGGCGCCAGACATTCATCTGTTGAGAATGAATCTCAACGAAGGAGTGTCAACAGGATTTCGTGCCATCCGTGGTTGAAAAGTCAGCCACCACTCCGCCGACGCACTTGGCGACAGATCGCCGTCGAGGAACCACGGATTGCGCGGACTGACGCGGATGGGAAGGCGGGCGGAAGGCGGGTGTCCGGAGCACGATAAGGGGTCTGTCCCTCTGTGGGTTAGTGACGAATAAGGGAGAGCGACCGCTTTCATCAAGATTTTTTCTTGAGTACGGGTGGACAGGCGAACAGGGGCTGAATCGAGTTTCGGGCGTCGAAGTTCTGCGTGACTCAGTCGGGGTCGAGGACGAGGACACGCTCTTCGTCGAGGCGGATTTCCGTGGGCTGCCAGTGGGGGGGACGGGCTGCGGGTTTCGGATTCCGGGCTTTCGGTTTTGTTGACAAGGATTTGCCAGAGGCCGTGGAGGCGGAGGAGCCAATGGGGGTATGGGGGTCTGTCCCCGGATTCGGACGTTGACTTGGGGGAGTGGGGGGATAGGCTCGGGACGAACAACCCGTATACGCCTATGAAAACCCCTGTGAATCGACGTGCCTTCTTGAATCAGGTGGGCTGTGGAATGGTAGTGGCGTCGGTGGGGGCGGAGGTGGCGGCGCAGATCGGGCTGGCGGTGGAGGAAGCGGGGGTAGCGGGGCTGCACTTTGGTGCGTTGGAGCCGTTGGTGCGATTGATGCAGGAGTCGGCGCCGGATGCGTTGATGGCGCCCTTGGCGGACAGGTGGAGGGCGGGGACGAGTTTGAAGGAGTTGGTGGCGGCCGGGGCGCTGGCGAACGCGCGCAGTTTTGGCGGCGAGGACTATGTGGGATTCCACACGATGATGGCGCTGGCGCCGGCCCTGGCGATGTCGGATGAACTGAGCGGCGCGGAGCAGGCGCTGCCGGTATTCAAGGTGCTGTACCGCAATACGAGCCGGATCCAGGCGAGCGGCGGCGGATCGAAGGAGGTGCTGCTGCCGGTGAAAGCGGCGGAGTCCGGCGAGGCCGATGATCTTCGCCGGGCCGTGCACGCCAAGGACGTGGCGCGCGCCGAGGCGCACCTGGCGGCGATCATGGGGCGTTCGGCCGAAGCGGGATTCGAGTCGGTGGTCGATCTGGCGGGCGAAAGTCCGGAAGTGCATCGGGTCGTGATGCCGTATCGTGCCTGGGATTTGCGGAAGGTGGTGGGGATGGAGCATGCGACGACGCTGTTGCGGCAATCGGTGCGCTACTGCGTGGAAAACGAGGACTGGTCGGCGTCGCGGGCGGAGCAAAGTCCGCGGTCGCTGTTGCCGCGCCTTCTGGAGGAACACCGGCTGCTGGACCGCACTCCCGGCGAGCGCCAGCCGGATGACGCCTGGATGGAAGAATTCGTGGCATTGCTTTTCGCCGCCACGCCGGAACAAGCGGCCGCCGCGGCCGCCGGGGCGCTTGCGGAGGGGATGGCGCCCGATGCGATCGGGGAGGCTGTCTCGCTGGCCGCGAATCAGCTTGTGCTCCGCGACTTCGGCCGCCATCCGGCCCAGGAAACACCGGGCAAGCCGATCGGCAGCGTTCATGGCGACTCGATCGGCGTGCATGCGAGCGATTCGGCCAACGCCTGGCGCCAGATGGCTCGCAGCGGCAGCGCACGCCACGTTTTCGCGTGCACGATCCTGGGCGCGTGGCAGGTCGCGCGCGATCGGGTGGAACGCGGCGGCGACTTCGCGAACTGGCAGGCATTTCCCCTCGAAGCCCACAAACGGGCGGTCAAAGAAACAGACGCCGCGGTTCTACTGGCCAGCCTGGACGAGGCCGTGCGCGGGAATCTGCAGGGCCGGGCGGCGGCGGTCGTCGCGGCGTACGGAGCGCACGGATACGATGCCCGCGGGGTGTTCGGCGTGCTGGTCAAATATGCCGTGAGCGAGGACGGCGCGCTCCACGGCGAGAAGTATTACCGGACGGTCGCCGAGGAATTCGCGGCCACACGACCTGGCCTGCGCTGGCGCCACCTCATCGGCCTGGCCCGCGTGACAGCGAGCGAGTTCGGGCGGCCGGCGGCCGGCGTGGAGCTGGCCCGTGATGTGCTGCGGGTCTAGGCCTGAGGCGCGGCTGACTCCCGGGGTCCGGGTTTCCTGGAAATGCCGCCGGCCATGGACATTGCCGCCCTGTCGGCGCGGGCGATCACGAATGCTTTCCAGAGCAGATAGAGCAAGAAAACACCGCCGGAAATCAGCCCTCCGGAGAGGATGATGCTCCCCGGAGAGTGCCAGAACTCGTTACTCCCGTAGTAAACGTAGTCCGTTTCGAAAAGCATCAGCGCGGTGACCGGCGAAAGGACGCCGATGAAGCGCATCGTGTCCGCGTTCGAGAGTTCGACCATGATGAGGAAGAGCAAGGAGATGATGACGAGAACCAGCGTGCAGACGATGTACGGCCCGAGCGGCCTGGGATGGCGAGGAAACACCATCAGTGACAAAGCCAGCGGCACCAGCGGAGCAAGCAGGCAATTCGAAACAACAAGTGTGATCCACTTTGTGTGGCCGACGTGCCAGGTGGTGCCCAGGCTGATCCGGGATTGCAAGGCGCCCAACACCAGCACGACAAGCAGGCAGTAAAAAGCGAGGCCCGTAATCCACCCGGGAGCGAAGAAACAGGCGGCGATGCGGCCGGGCAACCCGCGGCGAAGGAACGGGGCATAGACCGCGGGTGAGGTCGTCGGGGCCTCGGTCAAACAATCGAAAGCCGCCAGGCCCGCGATGGCCATGAGGCACATCATTGCGGTTATCTGCTCTTGGCTGGAAGCCGGCAGATAGTGGACCAGAGCCAGAATCGCCGTGAGCATGGCGAGCGAGATGAGGCGTTTGCGCGTGGCGTGGTTGGCGGCGAGCGGTGCGATGGCCGTGGCACCGACATCGAGCAGAAAGTAGCAGCCGTACGCCCAGAGCGGCACGATCACCACCAGGAGTTTCCACATGTCGGATGGGTCACCCCACATGCCGGAGAGGAATCCTCTTTCGAAGCGACTGACGGACACCATGACGGCGAGATTGGTGGCGATGGCAGCCACGAAATAAGTGCCGAGCAAAATGATAGTGCGCAGGATGATCGAGGGCAGGGCGGAAAACGAAACGGCAGCCGCCGTCACCGCGGCCGAGAGCATCCACAGGAGCAGTAGCGCGATCATTTCGCCCACCAGATCGACGCCGCCTCCGAAGTACCGAAGGACGACGTATGGCAGGACTGAAATGGCGATGAGCGTGCTCTGGGCGACCAGGGCGATCCACTTTCCGGTGGCGATGCGAAACGCGCCGAGCCGGGTGAGCATGAGCAGGTCGAGTGTTTCCGTCTTGATCTCGCCGGCCATCGCATTGAATCCGCGCAGAGGAACGATGAAGACGAGGATGGCCGCGATGAGCATCCAGAACATGTAGGTCGACGCTTCGACATTTCCGGCGCTGGAAGAAATGAGAAGCGTCATCACCAGGATGGCCTGGAGAATGATGAAGGCGCCGACGAAAATCCAACTGCGCAGCCCCTGGCGCAGTTCCTTGACGATCATTGGCGAGAGCCAGTCGCCGAAGTCCGCCAATGGCGGTGATGGCGCCACGGTGGGCACTGGTGGAGAGGATTCCATGAAGGTGTGACTGGAGAATGACGAGAGCGCCGAAAGCGGGAAAATGTGTACGGTGAAAAAGAGCGCGTGTAGAAAGCCGGGAAAGCGAAGGCGGAAGGTTCAGGGATCCTTGGGCGGAGAAACGAAGCGCGAGGATGCCTCGACTGGGGGGATGGGCAAGGCGTTCGGGTCGGTGGGCAGCAATGGAGGCGGCTGAGCCGGATCGATGAGGGACTGGCCGCGGTCGAGCTGGGCGAGGATGTCGATGAAGGCGTCCTCGAGTTTGATTTCCTCGCGGTGGAAATCGATGACAGGGAGACCATCGACGACGAGGCGGCGGAGGACACCGGCGACGACCTCGTCCTGAACGGAATCGATGCGCAGGCGGGCGCCCTGCTTGATTTCGTCGACGACGGTGACATGCGGAGCGGTGAGCGCCCACTGGGCGAGCCTGGCGGGATCGCCGTCGACGATGACTGTGACGAGTGTTTCGGCGGCGCCGCCGCGTTTGAGGGCGTCGGCATCGCCGTGGTGGACGATGCGGCCGCGATCGATGAAGAGCAGGCTGTCGCACATCTCGCCGAGTTCGGTGAGGATGTGGGACGAGATGAGGATGGTTTTGCCTTCCTCGGCGAGGATGCGGATGAGGTTCTTGAGTTCGATGCGGGCGCGCGGGTCGAGACCGGCGGCCGGTTCATCAAGGATGAGGATTTGTGGATCGTGGAGCAGGGCGCGTCCCAGGCAGAGGCGCTGGGTCTGGCCCTTGGACATCTTGTTGATGAGGCGGGAGGCGAGCGGGGTGAGGTCGGTGAATTCCATGACCTCGCGGGTGCGTTCGGCGCGTTCGGCGCCGCGGAAACCCAGGGCGCGGGCGTAAAAGTCCATGTATTCGAGCACTGTCATGTGCTCGTAGGTGCTGAAGCTGTCCGGCATCCAGCCGAGGAGGCGGCGCACTTCGCGAGGGTAATCGACGACATTGTAACCGCCGAGGCGGGCGGTGCCGCTGCTCGGGTAGTCGAGCGTGGCGAGGATGCGCATGGTCGTGGTTTTGCCGGCGCCGTTGGCGCCGACGAACCCGACGACGTGGCCGTGGGGGACGGTGAAGCTGACGCCGTTGACGGCCGGGAAGCTGCCGAAGATGCGGGCGAGGTTTTCCACATGGATGGCCGGCTGGGAGTGGTCGAGTGGCGGAAGCGCGGTGCTCATGGTGTGGCAGGCAAGGTTCCGAAGATGACAATGGCATCGTCCCGCCACTTGATGGATGACAGCGTGTCGATGGCAAAACCCTGAGCGCCGGCCGCGGTGGCGAGGAAGGCGGGGTTCTGCGATACGGTCTCATCGATGTCGGCCGCGAGGTGTCTGGAACACTGACCGCGGAAGCGATTGAGGTGGTGTTTCCATGCCTCCGGATCTCTGACCAGGGTGACCGGCACACCTTGCGCCACCGGTCCATCGGCGCGCCAGACGGCGCCTCCGGCATCACGCAGGACGAAGCCGGTCAATTCCATCTCCAGGCTGGAGACGATGGCGGGCGGGCCATCGGCGGCTTGCGGAGGGATCAAGTCGATCCGGCCTCTCGTGGGGACGAGCGATCGGAGGAACTGCGCCTGGATCGTGCGGCTTTGGAACCAGTTGCCGCTGACGCGGGTCCTGTCGATGCGCGTGTTCATGACCTGGCTGTCCCGAGTATTGCCGCTGTACTTGGTCCACGAGGATCCGGACAGGACGACCGGCACGATGTAACCGGGCCGGGGAAGGTCAAAGCCGGAGCGCAGGAGCACCCCCGTGCGGGAGACCTGTTCCTGGGTGACATAGGCGGCCGCCTCGCCAGGCGGCAGGTGGATGGCGATGAAACGGCGCCCCTGGCCGCCGGTGCCGTCCTGGATAAGGATGAGCAGGACGAGCAGCAGGCTGGAGACCAACGAGATCAGGGGAGTGGTAATGAAGAGCTTGTGGCGGCGGCCGGCGGGCGCGAGCAGGAACAGATTGACCGGTCCGATGAGCAGGCCGAAGACGAGGAGAAAGACGACGACCTGCCAGGCGGCGAAATTGCGCTCTCCCAGCGCGTTTTGAAGCCCCCAGGCGCTGCCCGAGTAATCGCCGGTGATTCGTCTCAGCAGTGACTGACTGGTCGTTGGTGTGAATTTCGCGATGGTCGACCGGGGATCCATCGTGTCACCACTCCAGGTCGCCAACTGGATGCGCCCCATGCCGTATTGGAACTCGGTATCGTTCTGGTTTGGCGGGGACAGGCCGAGCGACGAGAAGCCGATGGATTCGGTGGTGCGGTAAAGGTGGAGGTCCAGTCCGAAGCGGCTGGCTTGCAGGATGGCCGAGCGTACACCGGGCGTGACAGAGAGCCACTCGTCCGCGGTCATCATGAGGTGGTCGAATCCGGAGAATCCAAGCCAGTCATCAGGTAACTGAGCCGGCAGGAAGCGGCTGCCGAAAAGGGCATTGCCGTAATGGCGGTGGCCTGATACCGTGCCACCCAGCTCGGTGTTGAGCAGGTTGAGGCTCTTGATGGCGAGGGCCTCACTGATGGCGATGGCGGGAAAGTTGACGATCCTTTCGGTGTGGGATTCCGTCGAGTAACTTCCTCCCCGGCTGCTGGTGGCGGAAAGTTTCAGTCTGTGGCCGGAGTTCCATGAGCCGGAGGAATTCGACACCTGGAGCGGAACCATCAGGATCGACTGGCTGCTGCCGGGTTCGGCGGGGACGTCGAAGGCGCCGCGGGTGCGGCCTGCGCTGGCGTAAGCGGCTTCGGAAGCGAATTCGAGCCGCCAGCTTCGGCGGGTGTTCGTGGCGTTGGTGGTTTCCACCCGGACCGGCTGGTACCCGCTCGAGGGTGGGGGATGGAACACGCCTGTCAGGTCAATGCGATTCGAGCCACTTTCTTCCTCGAATGATGCTATCGAATACTGCGCGCGCGCCGCGGGATCGGAAGAGATGAGCGAGAGGCCGATTCCCGCGGCCACCGCGAGGAGTCGCGCCGCGGCGGCGAGGGGGCGTCCGGGCGCCGGGCGATGCGCCGCGGCGAAACCGCGTGGCGCGGGCGGTTTCGCTTCTGACATCGGGAGGCTGGATAGCATCGTGACGGACACTTGCGGGAAAGAGGGTGGTCTCAGGTGACGGCGGCCGGTTCCTGACGCAGCGGGCGCGGAGTGGCCATCGCCTGTGCCGGGACTTCGGCCAGCAGCGCGCGCACGACATCGGCGCTGGTGCGGCCGTCGAGGCGAGCGGCGTAATCGAGGATGACACGGTGGCCGAGCACGGCGGGAGCCACCGTCTGCACGTCCTCGAAGCTCGCGTTCAGGCGCCCTTCCATGAGAGCGCGTGATTTCGCGGCGGCGGCCAGGCTCAACGCGGCCCGCGGGCTGGCGCCAAATTTCACGCCGGTGGCGGCTTGTGACTGGCCGGGATGCGTGGCGTCGACCAGGCGCGCGATGTAATTGGCGACCACCGGCGGCAGATAAAGGCGGCGCGCCGTGTTTTGCATCGAGGCGAAGGCATCGCGGCCGATGATGGTGGAGACCTGTGGCTCGACGCCCAGTTCGCGGTGGGTCACGATTTGCTCGAGGGTTTCGGCGGAATTGCGCAAGACATCGAGCTTGAAGAGAAACCGGTCGACCTGTGCCTCGGGGAGCGGGTAAGTGCCTTCGAGTTCGATCGGGTTTTGTGTGGCGAGGACGAAAAACGGATCGGGCAGGGGATGGGTGGTGCCGAGCACGGTGACGCGGCGCTCCTGCATCGCCTCGAGCAGGGCGGACTGGGTCTTGGGCGAAGCGCGGTTGATTTCGTCCGCGAGCAGAAGGTTCGTGAACAACGGGCCGGGCTGAAAGACGAACTCCCGGCGGCCATTGACCTCCTGGAGCACGGGGTTGCCGGTGATATCGCCCGGAAGCAGATCCGGCGTAAACTGCACGCGCCGCGTCTCCAGTTGAAGCACGCGTGCCAGGCCTTTGACGAGTTCCGTCTTGCCCAGGCCCGGCAACCCTTCGAGCAACACATGGCCGCGCGCAATCACCCCGCATATCACAAGATCGATGAGCGCCGATTGGCCGAAAAGCACGCGGTTGAGCGCCGCAGACAAGTCTTTGACCGGACCGGCGACGGCGGCGAGGTCCTCTTCGGTGGCGAAATCGGTCATGGTTGGGTGGCGGCGGTCAGGCGACGAGCGGGGCCAGATTTTCCTTGCACCACTGGCCGTTCTGGAGCGTGACGCCGTCCGGATCATCGACGGCGACGTGGGCTTCGTCCTCGCAGATGATCCAGCCTTGATAGCTGCGGGTGACGAGCCACTCGGTGATGCGGTGGAAATCGAGTTTGCCTGTTCCCATTTGCGCCCACGGCTCGGGTCCGTTGCCCGAGAAATCCTTGTAGTGGATGTGATTCACGAGGTGCGCCCACTTGTTCAGTGTGGCGATCACATCCATGCCGCCGCGGGCGATGTGGCCGACGTCCGGAGTCCAGCCAGTGACCTTGGGATCCAGGCTGCTGAGGACCACGTCGTAGTCCTCCTGCGTGCGGACGATCGAAGCCGGCGGGCTGTTCGGATGGTACGAGCATCGGATGCCGAGATCGGCGGCGCGCTGCGAGACGCGGTTCACGTTGCGGGCGACGTTCAGGCGGCGGCGTTGCAGGTCGTTGGTGCGACCGCTCGGCAGCGTCACGGTGCCGAGCATGGCGCCCGGAAATTGCTTGAGCAGGCCGATGGTGAAATCCGCGGCCTCTTTCTCGGCGGGCGTCTCGTCGTCCCCGTCCCATGAGCAGATGAGGGCCAGGCCGCAGAGGGTCACGTTGTGCGCGGCAAGCGCGTCCTTGAGCCGCGCGGGATCGGCGAAATCGCCCAGCCAGTACCGGCCGCAGCCGAGCGCTTTCTCGGCGATCTCCAGCACCATCGGCTCGATGCCGGTGAATCCGGCCTGTGCCGCGATCTTGATCATGTGGTCGAGCTTGTTATCGTAGCCCTTGCCTGTGCCCTGCATGAACCAGGTGTACACCTGCGAGCCGAACTGGATTTTTGCCATGGAGTGTCGTGGGGTTGGAATGTGGTCGGAAGATAGGGACGGCCACCGGGACGGCCGTTCCAGGCCCACTTAAAGCGTGGAATCCGCATCGTGTCCAGAGGGCTTCAGTGCGGCCGCCCCACTCACACGCCTGCTTCCATGCAGTTTTTAGAATGCCCGCTCCAGAACTCAGGCATCAAAGCGAAGCTCCGGGGTGGGACGCGCGCCTGGAAGGGAGCACCCTGCGGGGATCACCGCCGCGGGCGAAAACGGGTGCCGACGCCCCGTCCTTCGACCAGCGCGAGCAATTGCGCCGGTTTCCGGCCGTGCGCGATGACGACCTCGCTGCCTCCGGACACGGCATCCACGGCGGAAGCGAGCTTGCTTGACATGCCGCCGGTGGAATGCGCGCCGATGTCCGGCCGCACATGCGGGCCGGCCACGGCCACGTCGTCCACTTCCTCGATCAGGCGGCCGTCCGCGTCGAGCAGGCCGTCCACGCTGGTCAGGAGCACGAGCACATCGGCGCGGGCGAGGCGCGCGACGCCGGCTGACAGGCGGTCATTGTCGCCGACCTTCAATTCGTCGGTGGCGACGGAATCGTTTTCGTTGATGATCGGGATGACGTTCTTGAAGGCGAGGAGGCGCTCCAGCGTGTTGGTCAGGTTTTCCCTGCGGCCGGGCTGATGCAGATCCTCGTTCGTGAGGAGCAGTTGGGCGACGAGCAGGCCGTGGCGCGAGAAAAGCGATTCGTACCGCTGCATCAGCCGCGTCTGGCCGACCGCCGCACACGCCTGCAAGGTGGCCGTATCGTCCGGCCGCTGGACCATTCCAAACGCCATGCCGCCCGCCGCCACCGCCCCGCTGCTCACGAGAATGACCTCGTGTCCCGCGCTACGCACGCCACTCACCGCATAGGCCAACTGCTCGAACTGCCCTTCATCCAGCCCCAACCCGCTCGGGTGGGCCAGAATGCCGCTGCCAAATTTCACCACCACGCGCCGGGATTTCGGTTGCATACGAAGCCGTCCACTATTCCTTTCCCTTCCTCCCGGGCAACCACGGAAACGAGCATCCGCCCCCGCCCGGGTCACTTTCGGCTCCCTCCGCCCCTGTGCGGTCCCGTAGCTCAATGGATAGAGCACCGGTCTCCGAAGCCGGGGATGCAGGTTCGATTCCTGCCGGGACCACCAGAGTAAAATCCCGAAAATGAAGCACTTACAGAAAAGGCGAAAATGCACGGGGATGCACGGGGATGCACCAAAAAGCGCCAAAATGAAGGTTTTTAAGCCACGAATAAGCCACGCCCCGGGACAGCAAATGTGCGGAGCTGCTCGTCAAATGTGCGGAGGTCGCATCCCCATCGGCAGGCCGCCCCCCCCCCGACTGACACCCCGCCCTCTGGCGTATGGGCACGCTGCATCCGGTCTTCTGCGTCACGCCGAGCGAACCGCCGCCCGGCCGGGATCCGGCCCCGGTGACGATGCTGGGATCCCACGGCCACCCCTCAGGCTCCCGCGTGTGGTTCATCGAGTCCCGCAACCTCACCGACGGCGGCCGGTACGTGCAAGGCGACCTCGACGCCGTGGTGCTGCAGATTCGCGTGTGGTCGTTGGGGCATCCGCACTCGATCAGGCTGGATTCGCAGTACGCAAAAGCGCACGGGCTGGTGAGCGCGCATGAATTTCCGGCCGACTGCTCGCCAAGAGCGCCCTGGCCACGGGCGGCACGGTGCGCGACCGTGAACGGCTGACACCGCGCCTCTGGCGTATGGCCAGCCACACGCACCGTCACCACCGATACTTCTCGCTCCGGGGCATCGTCACCGTCCGCCTGTTCCCCGATCCCGATTCGCGGCTGCACAGCTGGACGTTCGTGTTGCCGAGCGGTCAGGCGGGCATGCAGTTGGGATCGCTCTTCAGCGCGGCCCGCGGCGTGCTCCGCCTGGCGCACCTCAACGGCCACCCGGGCGTCGATCTGGTGATTCCCCGCGCCGGCCTGTGGGGCGTGTTCCCGCGTCGCTTCCGGCTCACCGTCCCCGGCGACGAGCGCCAGTTGGCCAGCGTGGACGTGGAGGGCTTGCGCAGGCGCATGGCGCAGGCGCGCCCGTGGTGGAGCGGGTGGACGCCGTGCTGGCCGGCGGTGCCGTAGCGGGGGGCACACTCTACCCGGCTCACTACGGCAAAAATCTCCTTATAAGGAAAAAGGAAAGCCCCCTCGGCCTTGCGACGGAGGGGGCCTCTTTGGGCAAACCGTTAGATCAGCCCATCGCAACGGGTGCGAGAAGTGCTTTGATAATCCATGGTGTCCGTCCAGAATCAACAAATTTTTCACATGCCTGAAACCGTTCCCGAAATCGCCGCAGCCCCGAGAAAACGATTGATTGCCTACGTCGACGGATTCAACCTGTACTTTGGAACACTACGAGCCAACCCACAGTGGAAATGGCTGAACCTGCCGGCTTTTCTAGAGATACTCCGCCCAGACGAGGAGCTGGTAGCCGTTCGGTACTTCACGGCCATCGTAGATGAATCAAAACACGTATCCGAGGTGCGCGACCGACAAAAAGTATACCTCCAAGCGCTGCGAACCGACAAGCGCGTTACGGTCACCACTGGCGAATATCAAATGCGAGATGCTGACTGTCGCGCACAGTGTCTTCAAACCTACAAATTCCCAAAGGAAAAGAAAACGGACGTTGCTATCGCGGTCGCACTAATTTCTGACGCCATGCAGCAGGAAGTCGACTCAATGGTGTTGATATCCGGGGATTCCGACCTGGAACCCGCGGTCGAGTGGATTCGCAAGAACCGGCCAAACATTGGATTTACGGTCTACATTCCCGAGAATCCCGACAAGCCTAGTGGGCGGCGCAATGACTCTTACAGAAACATGGGGGTAAAGGTCGGCCCGTTGCCCACCACAGAGATTCCTCAGTGCCAGTTTCCAAAAGTGCTAAAAATAGGCTCTGGCCGTTGGATAGGTCGACCAAAGGAGTGGAAGTAAGCTCACAGCCGCCAGCGCCACAAAAAAGCCCGCCCCCGGCGGTCAGGCCAAGGGCGGGCTCCGTATGGCGGCGCACGGGGTGCCGTTACTCAAGGCGCGAACGTCAATCGCCGTCGGTGCAGCGGCACGCCCGGGCCGTCCTCCAGGTCGAGGTCCTCGGGCGGCCGTGGCGGCAACGGGTGGCATGTGAGCGCATGGCTCATGGTCGGCCCTCCTTCCGTTGCCCCGGGTACTCGCCCGAGAGAATCCTGTCCTCCACGGCCCGCACGTCAGCGGCCGAGTAGATCGGCCGGTCGCGCCGGCTGTTCTCCTTCACCGCCACCGGCCGGAGCCAGCCGGCGGCGCGGGCGTCGAGCATGGTCTGCTCGCTCAGTAGCAGGACCACGTCAGCCGTGGTGAGGATCCGCCGTTGGCGGATGATGTCGGCGGGGGCGCTCATGGCTCCACCTCCTTCTTGATTTGCGCGAGGCGATGCTCTTGCACCGTTTTGCGGATAAAGGCAGCCAGCTCATCACCGGGCCGAAGCCCGCGCTGATCGCATATCCGGTAGAACTCCGCGAGCGTCCGGCTGCTGAGTCGTTTGGGAGTGTAGGTTTCGCACAGGGTCATGGCGCCACCTCCTCTCCTTCCCGGGCCGCGATGGCCCAATTGTCGCCGTTCGTGATGAGCGAGTAGTCGCCGCGGCCGAAGTCTTCGGACGCTTCCGCGACCAACCATTCGACCAGGCCGTTGAGGCCGCCTTCAAAGTGCGTGGCCTGCGCGGCAACGAGCAACGGGGCGGCCACCGCAGCGGGAATGAACACGGGGACGCTGTTCGGCGGGATGTCGCCCGGCTGGCCATCGGGCACGCTCATGATGCCACCTCCTGTTTCTTGAGGGCTCGTCGGCGCGGCTTCTTGGCTGCTTCAATCGCTTTTTCCTCTGCCTGCCATTCTT
>CAZYHO010000022.1:0-9299 GCA_964647495.1 uncultured Akkermansia sp.
CGGTGTTGGTTTCCACTCCGTCGCGCAGCCCGTCGCCATCCGTGTCCGCGGCCAGAGGGTTCGTGCCTGTATTGGTGGCGCTCACCCAGATTCCGGTCCCCGTTTCCACGTTGTCGTTCAACCCGTCGCCATCGGTGTCCGGATTGTTGGCGCGAGTGCCGCGCAGAAACTCCTCCAGGTTCGTCAGCCCGTCCCCATCCTTGTCACCAGCGGCATCGTTGACGTTCGGATCCAAATCGTTTTCGAGTTCGTAGGCGTCCGGCATTCCGTCGCCGTCGGTGTCGGCAGGGTTCAGCCACGCCTCCAGCAGCTCATAAGAGTCTTCGCCCACGGGTGGCGGGAAATCACTCACTCCCTTGTGGATGTACACGCTCACTCCGGCTCCGCCGCCGCGCTCATAATGAATGAACTCGATGTCGTGCGCGCCGGCTTCCAGGAATACCTGCATCACGGTGTCGCCGCGGGCGCGATCGCCCACCGATCCGACTTCGTCCCCGTCGATGCGCAGGACAAACCCGTCGTCGCTGTTGCAGATAAACCAGCAGGTGCCGGCTTCCTTGATGAAAATCTGGCCGCGGCTGCGAATCGCAAAATCGTCCCGAAGTCCAAATCCGGACCCGCCATTGACGGGATCCCACAGCGGGTATGGCCGGCTTTCGCTGAGGTGAAGGCCCGGAGCGATATCGTCGTGGAAATGGATGTAGCGCGTTTTTCCGACCCATTGGTCCTCGGCGGGGTAAGAAGCCGCATCGTCCAGCACGCTCTCGGCGTTGCCGGCGCCGAGCTGCGGGCTGCCTCGCGTCCAAACGTGTTCAGTATCGAAAAGCCCGCCTCCCACAATGTTGGACATGAATGGCTGGAGGAACTCCCGCGTTCCGCTCACAGGCGTATCGGTGGTCGTGGTCACACGCACATCGACAGTGTGCTCCGAGCCCGGAGGGTACGGCTCGGGCAGCACATAACTCAATGTCGTCACCGCCCCCTCCTTCGTGATCGTCGTCGGCTCGACCGGCGTGCCATCGATGGCCATCGACCTCGTCTTCGTCACGTCCACCTGGCTGGTCGCGCTGTCGGTAAACGTCACCGAAACGGTGTCCCCTGTCGAAGTCGCCGCCCCGATCGTCGGCAGCGTGTTGATCACGAACTGCGAGGAAAGCGGCTGGCCTTCCCTTCCCATGGTATAGATCTCCACGATTTCGTCATCGGTGAGCGGCCGGTCCCACATTGCCACGTCGTCGATCTCTCCGTTCCAGTCCCGGCCGCCGGCATTCGGATTGGCGCCGATGTTCAGATTGGGCGATCCGTTGTTCACGAGAGTCGGTGGATTGCCGGTCGCCACCAGCTCGCCGTCCACCCAAATGCTCATCGACACCTCATGCTCGGAAATCGCCACCACATGATGCCACTCGTCGTCATCCACCGCGGGGCCGATGCCGTCACCGGTCGGAATGTCAGCGGCGCCGCCGGCATACGCCACCACCGTCCCGTTACCCCGCCGGGCGATCCGGTAGTCGGATGCCTCCCCGTGCGCGATCAGCGCCTGCCACTCGGCGGTGAGGGCATTGACCCTGAACCACATGGAAATAGTCAGACTTTTTCCTCCGCGCAGGATGTCCGGGCTGTTCGGCACGACGATGTGGCTGCCGCGCAGTTGCAGGTATTGGCCGAGCGGACCGCCGCTCTCGAGGGTCGCCACCGAGGCATTCGCCGGGGTGCCGTTGTCCGCCGTGGTGCTCGTGCTGCCCACGGCCGTGCCCGCGGTGTCATTGAAATTTCCCTCGAAATTCCAGTAGCTGAGCAGGCCATCGGCGATGGCTCCGGAAGCGGGGACGGATGGCGTCGCCATGAATACGATTGCAGCCGCAATCAATTTCGGGATCGATGCTTTCATGTGAAGGGGTTTCGGGTTTTTGGGCGGGAAGCAAAGAACCTCCGCGAAGAAGCCCTTTCCGCGCAGTGCACGAAATTCCGCGCAATACGTCAATCGTTTTGTCGCGAAATCTCAATTATTCTGACGTGAAATCGTGGGGAACCCATCCGTCCGGGCTCAGGGCTGCTGCAGCCTGAAAAACGCCGTGCCGGTGATGGTGACGGTCACCGAATTCATGCCATCGGCCACGACGGGGGCCTGGGTGACGGCCACCCACGATGACGTCCTCAGATCCGGCGACGTGAACAGATTCCATCCGGGGAATGAATCCGGCCAGGCCAGTGTCACCTCGGTGGCGCTGGTCCGGGCGATGCTCAGCGTCGGCATCGGCGTGGCAGGGCGCCCTCCGGCCCTGATCCCGTCGATGCGCAGTCCCACCGGGTTGTCCGAAGGCGGCGCGTTGTTGACCACCCAATCGATCGTATTCACGCCGGCCTTGAATGCCTGGTTGATCACGAACGGCGTGTAAGTCGTGAACTGGGCCGAGTTGATCAGACCGACGGACACGCCATTGACCAGCACGTCGGGTCCCATGTTGTCGGTGGCATATTGCCCGGTCACGAGAATGCTCGCCGGATCGAAACCGGTCAGATCCACCGTGAACCGGTATATATAATCCCCCTCGGCGGCATTCGTGTCGGCGGTGGGACCGATCCAGCGGGAGGTATCGGAATTGGGCAGCCATGGCGGGCTCGGCAAACCGATCATGGCGAGTGCCTCGGTCACCTCGGGATCGTGCGCGTTCGCGACAAGCACGTAATGCGGATCGACCTCCAGATCGCCCAGCGGCAGGCCGGTCGCATCGACACCGGTATTGTAAAACCCGGGCACCGGGTCAAGGACCGTCAAGCGCACCGGATCCGTGGTGAGACCGCCGAGCGTGTTCGACACCTCCACCGTGTAGTCACCTTCGTCGCTGAGCTGAACGGCTTCGATGGTCAATGTGGCTTCCGTGCCGACCACCGTGGCGCCCATGCGCCACCGGTATTCCAATGGCGCCTGGCCGTCCGCGACAACATTCAGCGTCACGGTTTCGCCTGCGATGGCCGTTCGTCCCTGGGGCGGCCCGACAATGCGCGGCGCGCCCGGGGCGGCGCCGGCGGGAGCGAAGAGCGTCATCTCCTCGACCCGCAAGCCGGTGGGACCGACGCTGGCGTTGTTGACCACAAAATCGATGGTGTTCGTGCCGTTGATGAATCCCTGACTCACCGAGAACGGAACAAAGGCGTTGAACTGCCCGGCATTCGTCAGGCCCATGGAAATGCCGTTGATCCGGATGTCGCGCGCCTCGTTGTCGGTAGACCACAGGCCACGCAGCATCATGTTCGTAACATCGCGCCCGCTGACGGAAAACGTGAGGCGGTACGTGTAGTCCCCGCCCGCGGCCCCCAAAACATCCGGCCGCGGTCCGATCCATCGCGAACTCCCGCTGTTGGATAACCACGCGCCATCCCCGATCGGATGAACCGTCTCGTCGACAGCATAGGCGGTCTCCGAGTTTTCCGGATCGAAGTCGGAATCCGGATTCACGATGATCCGGTAGTGCGGGTCGGAATCGTAATCGAAGAGGGGCGTTCCCGTGTCGTCCACGCCGGTGCCGTACAGGATGACATCGGTGACGAACGGCAGCACATCGAGCTTCGCGACGGCGCTTGTCACCTCGTCACTCGCATTGCTCACCGTCACTGTGTAGTCACCCGTATCGTCCGGCGTGGTCGCGAAAAACTCGAGTATCGGGGAGTCCGGGGCTCCAATGTCCTGGTCATTGCGCTTCCATTTGTAGCTGAGCGGCGGAGTGCCGTCGGCCACTACCATGAGCGTGTACGCGTCGCCTTCGCCGAGCTTCGCTCCGACCGGTTGAGTCCGGATCGATGGCGGCTCGTCCGGCAACTCGACCGTGCCGTTCATCTCGACGCGCAGGCCGGCCGGATTGACGTCCGGCGCCGCGTTGTTCACGACGAAGTCAAGCGTGTTCACGCCCTCCACGAATCCGGACTCGATCATGAAATCCGAAAATCCCCCGAATCCGGCGCCGTTCACGATCCCGAGGGAATCCCCGTTCAGGACGATGTCGACGCCGGTATTGTCAACGCTCCATTTCCCCTCGATGCGCGCCTTCGCGGGATCGAATCCGGTCAGGTCAAAGGTCGTGCGGAATGTGTAGTTTCCCTCCAGCACATTGCCGGACGTCCGGTTCAACGAAATCCATTTTGACAGCGGCCCCTCCGCAATCCACGGCCCCACCGGGAAGCCCGGCAGCAGCGTCACCGTGTCGGCCGGCGCCTCCGGCGAGGCCGGAAACGCGGGGTCCGCGCTCTCGATCACCTTGTAGTGCGGATCGACCACTGTCGTGGCGCCACCGCTGGCCGGCAACAGGCTGCCATCGGCAGCGACGCCCGTGTTGAACAAGCCCGGAATGGGAGCGGCCGGCGCCTGCCCGTACGACAATATCAACAACACACCGACGCAATGGCCGATCCATCGGCAATTTCTGGGGATTTGGGGATTCACGGAAGTCCAGGGGTTTGGTCAGAGAGCCGGCATGCGCCAGGCAATCCGGCAGGCCCTCTCAGCATGCGAAATCCTGCCCCCACACGTCAAGCGAAACCAGCCACCCCGAAAAACGATCCCGAGATCACTCCCCCCTCAGCAGCTCCTGAGCATCCTTCTTGTCCCTTGTGTCCTTTCTGTCCTTGGTGTCCTTCGCGTCCTTCCACACCTTCCTCCACCTCACCGCGGCACGATACGCTGGCGGACAAAGCGGCCGTGCGGGCCGCCGGGCGCGAGGCTCGCGGTGAGCGCGCGCTGACCGTCAGCCGTCGTGGCGGCCGAGATCAGGCTGATTCCGGATCCGTCGCCCGGATCTGCGGTCCAGGTGAGCAGGTCATCGGAGAACTCGATGACGATCCGCGTTTGATCGGCGCCGAGCCGTTCGCTCCAGGCGAGCCGGATGTCCCCGGACGCGCCGGCTGCCACCGAAAGCGGGGAGGTGAGCGCGTAGTCGAGGAGCGACGGGAATCCCACCACCGGGAGAGTATCGGCGCCGCCCGGACTGCCGCCTGCCTCGCGGCTCGGGCGCCAATTCCCGGGCAAAGCGGCGTCGGGTTTCGTTTCCGGCCGGATCAGGGTGAGCGACCACCCATGCCCGTCGGCTTCCGGCGGCCAGGGCAACGCGTCGCCGAATGCCAGATCGACAATGACGCCGCCGGCGCGATCGAGCAGTGTGAGGCGTTCGCCGCTGTTGGCGAGTTGCGTGTCGGCGGCGAATTCCCCGGCGACCGGCAACCCGCCGCCGTAGCGCGCCTCGAATGCCGAGCGGTTCTGCACAACAAGCACGCGGGCGCCGGGGGCCAGCGTGGTGATGGCACCTGATCCGAAATCGAACTGCACGCCTCGGGAAAACGCGACGCCAGCCAGATCGATCGGCCGTGTGCCGGCGTTGACGAACTCCAGAAACTCCTCCGCGGCGCCGCCGGCCGGATGATAGTGGATTTCGGAAAGAACAAGATTCTCCGCAGTGGCGGGGTCGGTGGCGCCGGTATTGGTGATCGTAAGGCCGGCGGCGCCGACGGTGACGCCGTCGTGATCGGCCGCGGTCAGCGCGAAGGCATTGACGCCGGCGACCACCGGGAGCGTGAGCCGCCACCGCTGGCCATCGAGCCATGTGACGGGCGCGGGTTCGGCGGGGCCGCCATTTCGCGAAACGAGAATCGATTTCACGTCGATCCACCCGCGGCCCTCCACCACGGCGGACGGCTCGGTCGTCGTGATATCGTCGCCGCCGTTCGTGGTGACGGTGAACGCGACCAGCGGGAACTGGTTGGTGATTTGCGAAAGCACAAAGTTCCGCCGGTTGGTGACATACGAGCGGATGGTGGCGGCGTGCCGGGTGCGGTCCGCCACGCCGGGTGAATGCAGGTGGTTGATGACAGGGTCGAGGAACTCGTTGTTGAACGCGATGCGGCAAAGATGGCGCAAATGCCCGGCGTAGAGGCGGCGGTTCGGCGGCAGGTTGATGAGGGCGGCCAGCCGGTGTGTGCCGGCGCCGTAGAGGCTCGATGTCGGCGCATAATAAAACGCATGGTCCTGGTCCCAGGGAAAAAGCATGACCTTTCCGTCGCGCGGCCGCACATAGAGCTGGATGTTATGCGCGAGGCCGTTGTTGTAAGTGTCGGCGAGCCCGGTGAGCGCGTTCAACGCGAAGACACGCATCCAGTTGTCCGTGTCCATGATGGCGGACGTGTTCGCGTACAGCGTCTGCGACGACGACCAGAAGGCCTGCCCAAGCGCCATCAGGGCGCTGAAGTCATCCCGGCCCAGATTGTTTTGCGGGATATAATTGAACCGGTAACTGTCGCGGGACGGCCCGAAACTGCGGATCTCGGTGTCGAGCACGGCATTGTACGGGTTCTTGAGGCTCTCGGGGTTGCCGTCGATCGTGGTGGTCGGATGATAGATGAGTTCCTGTTTGAACAGCAGTCCGTCGGCCCCGTCCTGAAACGCCTCCTCGAGATACCCGTTGTTGAACCGCTGGAGCTTGAGCTGCGCGCGCCGGCTCCCCTCCGATGGCCGCGGCGTCTGGAAATAGACCACGTCGTCGAAGCTCGCCGGAATGCCGCCGGCCCGGTTCGCGATGGCATGGTACAGCATTTCGTTCACGCTCGGGCCGAGCGAGTTCTCGAGCCAGCCGCCGCCGTCGGTGCGCGGCATGTTGAACGCGCCGTCGATAACGACCGACGTCAGTCCGCCGCGAAACGGATTGTCGCTGCCGAACCGGATGTTCCAGCCGGCGCGATTGCCCTGGCGGCCGTAGGGCGCCGAGCGCAGGCGCACGGCGGCGTCATACCACACGTACCTGTCGTTGTAGATGACCGTGCACGGCCACCGGAAGTCCGAGACGCTGTGGACCGCGTTGTGCAGGTCGTTGGCATCCGCGCCGGTCATGTACAACCGCATCTTGTTGCGCACCGCCTGCGCCGAAACCCCGGCGTCCCCCACCTTGTACAACGCGCGCGACGCCGGCCCGCCCGCCGGAAAATCCGCCTCCACCCCCGCCCCATCCCCGCCCGCACATAAAACTGCACTGAAACACCCGCCTGCTGCCCGGGCAGCACACCGTAAAACCGGCCGTCCCCGTCGGTCCCCATCGGCACGCTTTGCCACGCGCCCTGATTCACGCTGAAATACAGCGTCGCCGACGCCACGGCGTCCGGATCGTCGATCGACACCGTCACCCGCACCGGCTGGCTGGCCGCCGGCACGAGCGGACTGTGGCGCAGTCCGCCGAATGACGGCCCGATGTTTGCGACGCGCCGGCCATTCGGAGCGCCCGGACTGCCCCATGCCTCCGGCTGCGCGAGAATCGTCGTGCGCGCTGCGCGGTTCAGGTAAAGCCGCGAATTGACCTGGGGCGATCCGCTGATCCACTTCGCTTTGCAGGAAATCTCATACGTCCGCGACGCACTGATCGCCCGGTTCCCGGCGAGCGTCGTGGAGGCCGTGTTGTACGTGTGCTCGTGCTGATCCGTCGCGACGAGATGCAGCACTTTTCCGGGGCCATCCGGATTTGCCACGACGCGGCTCAACTTGTGAGTCCCGAGGATGCGCCACCTGGCCGGCGCCGCTCCGATAGCGTCGTCCTCGAAGCCGCCGTTCTGGATGCACTGGATCCGCGCCGAATCCGGATCTTCGATCACAGAGACATCGTCGATCAGCACCTCGCCTGCATCCAGCAGCCCAAGCAAAAACTCCCGCCATCTCGATGGATTGTTCGACCCGGGCGGTTCGGCCCCGGAGGCGCGATACGTGATCGTCTGCCATGCCGAGCGGTCCGATTCGTCGCTGGCCGCCCACGATTCAGCCACACGCCCGTCCGCTCGCGGATCCCGTCGTTCCAGCGTGGAGCCGCCGCCATCCGCCGCGGCCGGCCATCGCCCGTCATCGAAATACGGCGCCTCGTCCACGATTGTGTCGCCCGCGTCGCGCAGCCTGATCCGGTCGCCGGCATTGCCCAAACCACCGGAAAACTGCGATCGATCGACCACAAGAAAACCGCCGCCGTCCAGTGATGTGCCGGGCGGGAAAACAAAGTCCACCGCATCGCTGAGCCTCCAGCCACCGAGATCGATGGCCGCGGCGCCCGGATTGTGCAGCTCGATCCATTCCGATGGATTGGCCGCATACGCGATTCCTTGCGCGGGATCGGCGTAGGTCGGCCGCGCGTGATAGGCGATTTCATTGATGACGACAGGCGCCGGCGGCAACGGAGCCAGCGACGGCGCGACCGCCGTTTCCCCATCCACCATCGTCAGGGCCCAGTCGATGACCGCTTCCGCTCCGCCCGGTCGTGCGAGCGGGCGCAACTCGACCGCGATCACATTGGCGCCGATACGCAGACCGGCGCCGGACCCAGCAAACCCGAACGCGCCCTCCCCCCGCCCTGCGCCCAGCCGTTCGCCGTTGAGGAAAACTTCCACAGATCCCTTGAGCGTTCCCGTCATCAGGAGCCGCGGATTCGGATAGGTGCCGCTCCAGGCGAACAATTTCCGCAGGTAATAGGCTTCCCGCCCGGCCGGCAACACGCTCACCGGTTCAGGCGGCCCGGCCGGCACCCCGGTCCCCACAGGAGCATCCCCGGTCGTCCAGCCGGCATCCGAAAACCCATCCAATTCCGCCCAACCGGACGGCGGCTCGCCGCCCGCAGGCTCAAACTTCCACAAACCCCCGGTGACGAAAACCGCCCGAGGCGCCACTTCCGGCGGCATCGCAAAATTCGCCTGGCCCGGCGTCCCGCCCGCTTCCGCGCTCGCCACCCACGACACCGCCGGTTCACTCGGCCGATCCGGCTCGCGCTTCGCCAAACTCGGCCCACCGCCATCGGCCGCCGAGGGCCAGGCCCCGGAATCCCCGTACTCCACCCGGTCCATCATCCGCCCCCATCGCTCGTGCAGCCGGATCTCCTCACCCGCATTGTCCAGCCGCCCGCTGAACGGCCCCAGCGCCCCGGCCGGATCCCCGGCCACCGCCGATACCACCAGATACGCGCCCGGCTCCATCACCGTGGCCTCCGGAAACGTGTACCCGATCCCCCCACGCAACGACCACCCGCTCACATCCACGCGAATCGACATCGGATTGTGCAGCTCCACCCACTCCGGCCCCACCGCCTCCTCCGGATCCTCCGGCGCCGCCGGATGATAATGAACCTCGTTGAACGTGACCACACTGTCGGTGGCCGCCCACGCGCCAGGCGACGCCACGATGAAAATCGCCGCCGCCCATTTCAAGCCTGGACGCACTCGGGGGATGATGCGCATCCCTGAGTTTGAGAAGCCAGCCGTCCATCCGCAACCGCCAATCGCCCGCCGTC
>CAZYHO010000022.1:9399-20980 GCA_964647495.1 uncultured Akkermansia sp.
GGCTACGAAAAGAAGGACATCCTGGAGTTGTTCCGGTTGATCGACTGGTTGATCGCTTTGCCAAGGGAACTTGAGATTGATTTTCGGAGGGAACTTGTCGAATATGAGAACCTGAAGCGTATGCCATACATCACCAGCATCGAAAGATTGGGCCGCCAGGAGGGCCGCCAGGAGGGCCGGCGGAAAGGCATGATCGCCGCCAAGCAGGACGCTGTTCTGGAGGTGCTTGAGGTCCGTTTCGGGCAGGTGCCGAAAGCTCTGCGCAAAACGGTTGGCTCCATCCGTGGCGAGACCCGTTTGAGCGCTCTGCACAAATCCGCCATTCAGGTCGGATCGCTCGGAGACTTCATCCGCCTGCTGGAAGGCTCGAAGTCGCGGGAATCGTAGGAACCTAAAAACCCACGGTTCGACGCAACGAGCGGGATGCGGGAAAACGCGCCGCACGATTGGTACGTCCTGGAAGCGTTGAATTGTCTCCGGTATCTGCCTCCTTCACCTTGAGCACCTGTCTGGCTGAGGCGAACTCCGGTGAAACCCGGCAATGAACCACGAAGAAATCGACCCCGCGAACAGGATCCGCCACCCTCCCAATGCGCAAACGGCTGCCTTCCTGCTCTCATTCGCCATTCGTGGTCAAGAAATAAGGTTCATCCAACCAAACAGGTTCTCGGGTAGGGCGGCGCGTCCCGCCGTGTTCGCGCCCCCCATCCGGCGCCAAGCTCCACGCTCCGCCTGAAAGCGGGAATCCAACCCGACGCGTCCGCTCACCGGCCTTCCTGAGCCTGCTCATGTTCGGCGCCCCCGCTCCCCCATTCCCTCGCCCCAACCCCCACCCCGCCCTTGACGCCTCGCCTGGAGGCCGCACTTTGTGGGCCGAGTTTGTCACGATTTGCCGACTTTGAGCTGCCTCCATGCCTGATCCAGAATCCACTTCCGCGCCTGAGCGCCGGTTTTCCATCGCGTCACCGGCGGAGGTGAAGCGGCTTGACGAGAAGGACCTGCCTGCCTTGGCTGAGGCGATCCGGACGGAGTTGATCACGGTTCTGTCGCGAACCGGCGGCCACCTTGGTCCGAATCTCGGAGTGGTGGAGCTGACGATCGCCCTGCATCGCGTTTTCGATACGCCTCAGGACAAGTTCGTCTTCGACGTGAGCCACCAGGCGTACGTGCACAAAATGCTCACCGGGCGGTGGGACCGCATCGACACGATGCGCACGTACCAGGGGCTGAACGGGTTTTGCCTGCGCACGGAGAGCGAACACGATTGCTACGGCGCCGGCCACGCCGGAACCGCGCTCTCGGCCGCGCTCGGCCTGGCCGTCGGCCGCGACCTGCAGGGCGCCGACGACCATGTGGTGTGCATCGCCGGGGACGCCGCCTTCACCTGCGGGCCGACCTTCGAGGCCTTGAACAACATTGCCGCGTCCACGAAGCGGCTCATCGTCGTCCTCAATGACAACGAGTGGTCGATCGACCGCAACGTCGGCGCCATCGCCCGGTATTTCAACAAAGTCGCCACGCTGCCGGCCTTCGGCCACCTCCGTGAAACCGCCACGAACATCATCGAGCGCGTCGGCGGCCGCGCGGCCAAAAAGCTCGCCCGCAAAATCGAGGAGGGCGCCAAAAACCTGATCGCGCCCAGCGTCATCTTCGAGGAGTTCGGGCTGCGGTACTATGGCCCGATCGACGGCCACGACATCACCGCGCTCATCCGGATGTTCGAGTTCCTCAAAGCCCAGCACGAGCCGGTCCTCCTCCACATCCTCACCGAAAAAGGACGCGGCTACAAACCGGCCCTCGACAACCCGGGGAAATTCCACGGCCTCGGCCCCTACAAAACCGAAACCGGCGAGACCGAGGCCACCTCGACTCCCACGTACTCCCAGATCTTCGCCGAGACGCTGGTCCGCTTCGCCAAGAACGATCCCCGCCTCACCGCCATCACCGCCGCCATGCCGGGGGGCACCGGACTTTCCGTGTTCAAGAAGGAGGTGCCCGGCCGCTATTTCGATGTCGGCATCGCCGAAGAGCACGCCGCCCTTTTTGCGTGCGGGCAGGCGATCCAGGGGCTCCGGCCGTTCCTCACCATCTACAGCACGTTCATGCAGCGCGCGTATGACATGCTCATCCATGACATCGCGCTCCAGAACCTCCCGGTCCGCCTCGCCATGGACCGCGCCGGCCTCAGCGGGGACGACGGCCCGACCCACCACGGCCTCTTCGATATCGGCTACCTCCGCCACGTCCCCAATTTCATCTTCATGGCCGCCAAGGACGAGGACGAATTCGTCGACATGCTCTGGACCATGGCCCAACACGATACCGGCCCCAGCGCCATCCGCTACCCGCGTGGCGCCGGCCTCGGCATCACACCGAAGGCCAGGCCCAATCGCCTCAAGATCGGCGAGGCCGAAATCATCCACGACGGCCACGACGCCGCCATCATCAGCCTCGGCCACATGATCGACATCGCCGAAGCGGCGCGCGAACAGCTCGCCGCCCTCGGCCACTCCGTCGCCCTCATCAACGCCCGCTGGATCAAGCCGCTCGACACCGCCGTCATCGAACGCTTCGCCTCCCGCTGCAAAGTGCTCTGCACCATCGAAGACCACGTCGCCCTCAACGGCTTCGGCGCCGCAGTCATCGACCACCTTCACACCGCCGGCCTGCACACCCCGGTCGAACGCGTCGCGTGGCCGGACGCCTTCATCGAGCACGGCAAAGTGAGCATCCTCCGCGAGAAACACGGCATCACCCCGGAAGCCGCCGTCGCCAAGTGCCTGCCCCACCTCGCGCCGAGCCGCGCTCCGGCCCCCGCGGAGCGCCAGCCCGCGCTCACCTAGGGAGAGACCCGAGTGCCCATTGGGGAGCCGGATCGGCATTTTATTCCAACACTTTTGCCATCATGGTGTCTCATGAGGCAGCAACCAGGCGGCCGCGTCGTCCGCGGATCCGTCCACCGGCGCCCCCCCCCGGGGCCGCCCGGCCGCCCATTCCCCATCATGAGTCGACGCCGAAGATCCAAATGGCCCGTTTACCTCATCCTCCTCGCCGCAGCCGGCGGGGGCGGCTGGTGGTGGTGGACCCATCGTGACACACAGAGCGGCGGCCCCGAGTACGAAACCGCCACCGTCACACGCGGCCTGGTCGAAAAAATCGTCTCCGCCACCGGCGAACTCAACCCGCTCGTCAAAGTCGAGATCGGCTCGCAAATCTCCGGCACCATCTCCGAACTCAATGTCGACTTCAATTCCATGGTGAAAGCCGGCGATGTCCTCTGCCGCCTCGATCCGGCCACCTACGACGCCGCCTACAGCCAGGCGATCGCCGATGAAATGAGCGCGCGCGCCGCCCTCGAACTCCACGTGCGCACGCTCGAACGCAAAACCCTCCTCCTCAAACGTGAGTTCTTCGCCCAGGCGGATTTCGACAAAGCGCAGGCCGACCTCAGCCAGGCCGAGGCCGCCGTCCAGCTCGCCGAGGCCCGCGTCAAAAGAGCCAAGGTCGATCTCGACCGCTGCACAATTCTCGCGCCCATCGACGGCGTGGTCGTCGACCGCACCGCGGAAATCGGCCAGACGATCGCCGCCAGCTTCAGCGCCCCGAAACTCTTCGTCCTGGCAAACGACCTGACGAAAATGCAGATCAACGCCAAGGTTTCAGAGGCGGACATCGGCCAGGTGGAAGAGGGCCAGGAGGTCCGTTTCAGCGTCTTCGCCTACAACAACGAGGAGTTCGTCGGCCAGGTCGTCCAGATCCGCATTTCTCCCCTCACGGAGGAAAACGTCGTCAATTACGACGTCATCATCGCCGTCGACAATCCACACCTCAAACTCAAACCCGGCATGAACGCCACCGTGTACATCACGACCGGCCAGCGCGAGGATGTCCTCCGCGTCCCCAATGCCGTCTTCCGTTTTCAGCCGCCCGCTTCCGGCCAAGGCCGCGCCTCGGCGGAACGCGGCCCGGGAGGCGGCGGCGAGCGGGGCGGCGGCCGCGGTGGCGCGGGCCGTGGTGACCGCCCGTCCGGAATGGGAGGCCCGGCCGCGGCACGCAACAGGCCCACCGGCCCGGCTGACGAAAAAGCCGTCTATTTCCTCCCGAAAAACCCGGCCGATCCCCTGGTCTCCGCCAAGGTCAAGGTCGGGCTCAACGACGGCTTGATGTCCGAGGTGCTCGACGGCCTCAACGAAGGCGATGTCCTCATCACCATGATCAAACCGACCTCCGGGTCGGCGTCCACCCAAATGAACAACCCGTTCGGCGGACCGCAAGGTGGCGGCCGCCGCCGTTGATCCCCGACACGACTCCCCAACCAGATTCCGCCCGCCGCCGCTCGACCGAATGAACTCGCTGGCCCCCTCCATCCTCGACGTCCCCACCGCCAGTGCCGAGGCCCCGGTCCGGCGCGTGGCGCGCACCTCGTCCGCCCCCGATGCGGTCATCGTCCTGCGCGACCTTGTCAAAACCTACGCTTCCGACGCCGGAGAGGTGCGCGCCGTGCGCGGCGTCAATCTCACCATCGAACGCGGTGACTTCGTCGCCATCATGGGCAGCAGCGGATCAGGCAAAAGCACCATGATGAACATCCTGGGCTGCCTCGACCAGCCCAGCGACGGCAGCTACCTGCTCGACGGAGTGGACACCGCCGACCTCGACCCGGACGAACTGGCCGACCTTCGCAACCAGAAGCTCGGCTTCGTCTTTCAAGGGTTCAACCTGCTCGCGCGCACCACCGCCCTCGAAAACGTCGAACTCCCGCTCATCTATTCAACGCGCCGCCTCGGACCGGACGAGCGCGCCGAGGCCGCCGAACACGAATTGACACGCGTCGGCCTGGGCGAACGCTTCGACCACCACCCGAACGAACTCTCCGGCGGCCAGCAGCAGCGCGTCGCCATCGCACGCTCGCTCGTCAACCGCCCCGCCGTCCTGCTCGCCGACGAGCCGACCGGCAACCTCGACAGCCAGACGAGCGACGAAATCATGAAGCTCTTCCGCGAGCTGAACGAGGCCGGCCTGACCATTATCATGGTCACCCACGAGGCCGATGTCGCCGCACATGCGCGCCGCACCGTGGTCATGCGCGACGGCCAGATCCGCAGCGACGAACGCCGCGAGCCGCCCGCCGGAAACACCCAGCCATCCCTCCCCGCCGGCGGCCACTCGTTGTTCGGACTCTTTTACCTCGCGCTCAACATCCTCGCCACGTCGACCCGCGCCCTGCTCCGCAACAAATTGCGCACATTCCTCACCGCCCTCGGCATCATCATCGGCGTCGGCGCCGTCATCGCCATGGTCGCCATCGGCAAAGGCGCCAGCTCCATGATCGAGGAGCAAATCCGCGGCCTCGGCAACAACACGCTCACCGTCTTCTCCGGCCAGGTCTTCAGCGGCGGCGTCTTCCGCGGTTACGGCGGCTCGGGCACACTCACCGTCGCCGACGCCGAGTCGATAGATACTGAAATCATCGGCGTCACAGGCGTCAGCCCGGAAACCCGCAGCAACGAACGCTATCAGACCGAGGGGAAAAACTGGTCCGGCAGCGTGCTCGGCGTCTCCCCGGACTACTTCCATATCCGCGACTGGCCGATCACCGAAGGCGCCGCCTTCGGCGAAGAGGATGTCCGCAGCATGGCCACCGTCGCCATCGTCGGCCAGACGGTCGTCGACCGCATGTTTCCGGACGGCGACTCCGTCGGCCGCACCCTCACCGTCTCGAACATCCCGTTCCAGGTCGTCGGCGTGCTCAGCAAAAAAGGCGCCGCGCCCTGGGGCCAGGACCAGGATGACATCGTCATCATCCCGTACACCACCAGCATGAAGCGCATCATCGGCACGACCAGGCTGCGCTCCATCAACGTCAAGATCGACTCGACCGAAAACATGGCCCTCGCCCAGGAGCAGATCAATCTGCTCATCCGCGAGCGCCACAGCATCTCCGACCCCAGCATGGATGACTTCTCCGTGCGAACCTCCGACGAGTTCATCCGCATGGCCACCCAGACATCCCGCGTCATGACCGCCCTCCTCGGATCCATCGCCGGCGTCTCGCTCCTCGTCGGCGGCATCGGCATCATGAATATCATGCTCGTCAGCGTCACCGAACGCACCCGCGAAATCGGCATCCGCCGCGCCGTCGGTGGCCGCGGCCGCGACATCCGCCTCCAGTTCATCGTCGAAGCCATCGTGCTCAGCACCATCGGCGGCGCCATCGGCGTCGGCATGGGCATCGGCACCGCCCACCTCCTCACCCACTATTTCTCCTGGCCCACCGAGGTCTCCTCCACCTCAGTCGCCACCGCCTTCGGCGTCAGCTTCGCCGTCGGCGTCCTCTTCGGTTATTTCCCCGCCCACAAAGCCGCCGCCCTCAACCCCATCGAGGCCCTCCGGCACGAGTGATACTCTGCATGAAACTGGAAACCCTCTGCCTCCATGGCGGCCATGTGCCGGATCCGACGACTCTCGCCCGCGCGGTGCCTGTCTACCGCACATCGTCCTTCGTTTTCCGCGACACGGAGCACGCCGCCAACTTGTTTGCGCTGAAGGAATTGGGCAATGTTTACACGCGGCTGATGAATCCGACCAACGACGTGCTGGAAAAGCGCGTCGCCCTCCTCGAAGGCGCTCCCGAAATGGGCGGCCTGGCTCTCTCATCCGGAACCAGCGCCGTCTTCTATTCCATCATCAATCTCGCCCAGGCCGGCGACAATATCGTTTCGGCCCGAAACCTGTATGGCGGCACCTACACCCAGTTCGACGACATCCTGCCGTCCCTCGGCATCACTGTGAAATTTGTCGACTCGACCGACCCGGAGAATTTCCGCCACGCGATCGACGGCAAAACGCGCGCCCTCTTCTGCGAGTCGGTCTCGAACCCGGCGAGCGAAGTGGCGGATCTCGACGCCATCGGCGCCATCGCCAGGGAGGCGGGCATCCCGTTGATCGTGGACTCCACGTTTTCAACACCCTACCTGACGCGCCCGCTCGAACACGGCGCCGATATCGTCGTCCACTCGCTCACCAAATGGTTCGGCGGCCACGGCGCCGGCATCGGCGGCCTCGTCGTCGACAGCGGCCGCTTCAACTGGGCCGCCGGCAATCACCCGCTCTACGACCGCCCCGACGGTGGCTACCACGGTCTGCGCTGGGGGCACGACCTGCCGGACGCCCTCAAGCCGCTCGCCTACATCCTGCGCATGCGCACCGTCCCGCTGCGCAACCTCGGCGCCTGCCTGTCACCGGACAACGCCTGGTTCTTCCTCCAGGGCATCGAGACACTCCCGTTGCGCATGGAACGCCATTGCGAAAACGCCCTGGCCGTCGCCACCTGGCTGCAAACACAACCGGGCGTCACATGGGTCCGGTACCCCGGCCTGCCGGACAGCCCGGAATTCGCCAGAAACCGGAAATACCTGCGCGGCAAAGGGGGCGCCATGGTCGTCTTCGGCATCGCGGGTGGCATGGAAGCCGGCAGGAAATTCATCGACAACCTCAAGCTCTTCTCCCACCTCGCCAATGTCGGCGATGCCAAGTCACTCGCCATCCACAGCGCCAGCACCACCCACAGCCAGCTCCCCGCCGACGCCCAACTCGCCGGCGGCATCACCCCCGACCTCGTCCGCCTCAGCGTCGGGCTCGAACATATCGACGACATCCTCGCCGACCTCGACCAGGCCCTGAAAATCGCCGCGAGTTGATCCGATCCGGATTTGCGAAGCAATCCTGGAGACGGAATTTGGGGTCTGTCCCCGTTCCGCTCCAGGCTTATGGGCCTATGGGGCTCATGTGGCCTATGGAATCGCCGGCTCGGGACAAATGCTGTGCGCGACTTCATTCCGCACGCGGCTGCGCGGCCTTGGCCTGAGGTTCCGGCTTGCCGCCGGGACTCCAACTCAAAAGCAGTGCGAAGAATCGTTGGCTTCGACCTCCGGCCAATGACCAATGACCAATGACCAATGACCAATGACCTCACCGCCGCCCGAGCCCGAGTGATTCGCGGCAGTGGCGCAGGCTGCGTTCGAGTTCGGCTTGTTGGTATTGGGCGTCGCTCGTTTCGGCGCTGGCGCGGAAGGGCGGGATAGCCTTGCCTTTTTTGGCCAGGGCGACGAAACGGGCGAAGTCGGCGGCCGGCACGCCTTCGTAGGGGGCCCAGAATTCCGGTTTGAGGTAGTTGAACGGGCGCGCGAAACCCGAGATGATCTCGAGGATGACCGGTTGCTCGGGCGCCGCGGCGCGCCATTTCTCGAAGTAGGCCGGCCAATCGACGAGTCCTTCGCCCATCGCCGTCCACTGGACTTTGGCGCCGTCGCCGTCTTCCCAGATCATGCTGTCGCGGATGCCGCTGCTGCGGATGTACGATGCGAGGATCTCCAGGTTTTTCAGCGGATCCTCCAGCGCCCAGGTGGCATTGCCACTGTCGATCGTGGCGCCGACGAAGTCGCTGCCTGCCCCCTCGATGAGCGTGACGAGTTCACGCGCGGTCATGTCGCCGGCGTGGTTTTCGACGGCAATCGTGACGCCGGCATCGAGCGCCTGGGAACGCACTTTCTTGAGGACGGCCACCGTGTCCGCGATGCGCGCCTGGATGCCGCCGGGGGTCGACCGGTCTTCGCCGAATCCGAGCACACAGCGCGCCACCGAACTGCCTGTCTCCCGCGCCACCTTGATGAGCAAGGCGAGCAATTCCTCGGCCGTGCCCCACTTCTTGTCGAAACGGGTCGATGTCGGGCAAATGGCGAGCGTGCCGACGTGCAGTTCGATGCCGGCATCGCGCGCGAGTTTCCCCACCGTGGCGAGGTGCTCGGCGGAGTGGTTTTCGTAGACATCCAGGTCGGAAAGCAGGAGGGCGTCGAACTTCTGGGCGGCCGCGTACTCGATGAACCGGGGCGCCTTCCAGCCGAGGGCGCGGAGGGAAAAATTGTCGAATCCGAGTTTAAGCCGCGCCGGATTCGCCTGTGGCTGCGGTTGCCGGGCGGCCAGGCTGGCGGGAACGGCGGCGGCCAGGCTGGTGGCCTTGAGGAAGCGGCGGCGGGTGGTGGCGTTCATGGCAGGTGCCATGCTGGCGCAGGGATGGCGATGAAAGAAATGAAATTTCGGTACGTTCTGTATCGCCCGCACACACGGACGGCGCCCCCCCGATCCGCCGAATGCCGCTCTGATTCCACTTTCGCACCAGGTTGCTTGTGATACCCTTGACGTCTCCAATGCCCAGCCCCTATCCATCCCGCAGCCAGAGGATCCAGGCGGTCCTGGGGGCGATGTGTGTCGCTTTCCTGCCTGCGGCTGTCTTCGGCCAGGCCCGCACCTCGCCTTTCCCCGCGACACCCACACCTCGCGCCCAGCCGGTCGAAGAGGCGCGGCGCCCCGCGCCCAACCGTCCGGCTCCCGTGCCCCGGGCCGAACCGGTCGAGGAGAAAACCCAGGAAGACGATCCGCCGCCGGTGCGCCCCTCCGAGGCCACCACTCCATCGCCGCCACGCGGAAAGCCCAAGGAAACCCTCGACGACGATCAGAACATTCCGAGAGCCGAGCCCGTGCCCACGGAATCCTCATCCTCCCTCGTACCCCGACAGGATGTCATCCCCGAAGGCAAGACGGTCCCGGAGGGCACCGTCCCCACGGGTGCCACCAATCCGGCCAAGCCCGATGAACCGCTTCTCCAGGCGTCGATGCGCACCCAGGCCGACGCGCGCACTCTCTACGTCACGCTACCCGCTCCGCGCGGCCTGATCGTCGACCGCAACGGCCATCCGTTCGCCCAGAACATCATCGCTTATTACCCCGGCATCCAGTTTCCCGAAGGCGCCCCGCTCAGCCCAGCCAACGCCCTCACCTATGCGCGGCAGCGGATCACCGTCGCCACACGCGTGCTCGGCCAGCCATGGACCATCAGCGACGAGGACATCCTCAAACACTACGAAAACCGCCGGTGGCTGCCACTCCTCAACGAGCGCCCGCTCAAACAGGAGCCCACCGCCGAACTGAAGGCCCGCTTGCTCGCCGGCATCATCTTTCACCCAGGCTACCTCCGCACCTACCCGGAAGGCGGCACCGCCTGCCACGTCATCGGATCCGTCGGCAAAGTGCGCCCCATGCCCATCACCGTACTCGATCCTCAGGATCCATTTTACCCCGAAATGCTCGGGCGCGACGGCATCGAAGCCGCCTACGAAGAACAACTCAAGGGCCGCGCCGGGCAAATGAACATGCTCTTCGACGCCCAAGGCCACAAAATCAGCGAGGAAATCACCCAGCACCCGGTCCCAGGCAATACCGTCGTCACAACAATGGACCTCGACTTCCAGCAGATCTGCGAAGACGCCCTCCGCTCCAACGTCAGACCAGGCGCCTTCGTCATCATCGACGTCGAAACCGGCGACGTCATCTCGCTGGCCTCGTGGCCGACGTTCAATCTCAACGACTGGGTGCCGGGCATCTCGCAAACCCAGTTCGACGCCATGAAAAAAGACACGCGCAACCTCCCGCTGGTCCCGCGCGCGTTTCAAGGAAAATACCCCCCGGCTTCCACCTTCAAAATCGTCACCGCCCTGGCGGGATTGGACTCCGGAAAATTCACCGAGAACAGCACGTTCAATTGCAGTTCATCGCTCCGCCTCGGCAATCACATCATGGGCAACGCCTACAAGGGCGACTTCGGCAACATCGGCCTCACCCAGGCCATCAAAATGTCCTGCAACACATGGTTCGCCCGCGCCGGCATGGCCACGGGCAGCACACACTTCGTCGAAATGGCCGGCCGCCTCGGGTTCGGCCAGCTCACCGGCCTGCCTATCAAGGGCGAAGTGGCAGGCATCGTGGCAAATGACGACTGGATGCTCGTCAATAGCAAGCGCAAACTCAGCCAGGGCGATGTCGCCAACATGGCGATCGGCCAGGGACCCGTCGACGTCACACCAATCCAGGCCGCCCGCGCCATGGCCGCCGTCGCCAACGGCGAATTCACGCCGGACGTGCGCCTGGTGGTCCAGATTCAGGATCTGGACGACAAAGTCGTCGAGGCATTTCCCCCGACGATCCGCAATGACCTGGACATCAGCAAGCGCCATATCGCCGCCGTCCACAAGGGAATGCGCGCCGTGGTCAATGAAGGCGGTGGCACCGGACGCGCCGCCGCCTCGAAATACGTCACCGTAGCCGGCAAGACAGGCACCGCCCAGTGGACAGGCCGCAACATGGCCTGGTTCGTCGGTTTCCTGCCGGCCAACAATCCCCAATATGCCTTCGCGGCCGTCTACGAAGGCGCCCCCGGCGAAAGCCGGGTCTCCGGCGGCGGCAAAGTCGCCCCTCTCGTCAAAACCGTCTTCGACCGGATCTACAAACTCAAAAAGGATCGCGACGAGCCATTCTACAAACGCTCGCCGGACAGCCTGCTCGCCAAAGCCGACAAGGACGACGAAAACAGCGATGAGGACGCGGTGGACAGCCAGTCCTCGCGCCCCGCATCCAAACCGCGCGTCGCCGCCACGGCATCGCAACCAGCCAGCCAGCCGGCAGAAACGCCGCCCCCCGAAAACCGCGGCGTCCGAGGATTCTTCAAACGCCTCTTCGGCGGCCGGCA